>JACPCC010000120.1:0-9496 GCA_016179995.1 Candidatus Woesearchaeota archaeon
GGCTTTAAAGAAATGACTGGCAATATGGCGACGACTTCTTTCTGGTGCTTTGACACATTATTTATGCCGCAAAATCATCCTGCTCGGGAAATGCAAGATACTTTCTTTTTAGGTGGAAAAGCTGAGAAAGGACGCTTACCTAGTGCCGAAATGATTAAAAAAATAAAAGAAACACATGAAAATGGCGGCAGCACGGGCAGTAAAGGCTGGCAGTATAAGTGGAGTGAAGAAGAATCTAAGAAAAATATTTTAAGAACGCATACAACGGTACTTTCAGCACGTACATTAGCTAATTTAAGACCCGAGGAATTGCCGGCCAAGTTTTTTGCTTTAGGTAAGAATTTTCGTAATGAAGCTTTAGACTGGAAACATTTATTTGAATTTAACCAAACTGAAGGCATTGTCGTAGATGAGAACGTCACTTTTCGTCATTTATTAGGATATTTAAAACAGTTTTTTAGAAAAATGGGTTTTCCTCAAGCACGCTTTAGACCGGCATATTTCCCTTATACGGAGCCATCTGTAGAGATTGATGTCTTTCATCCCGAAAGAAAGGAGTGGATTGAGTTAGGCGGGGCAGGAATCTTCCGTCCGGAAGTCGTTCAACCTTTATTAGGAAAAGATATTCCCGTTTTAGCCTGGGGTCCTGGATTTGATAGAATTATTTTAGATTATTACAAAATAAGTGATATACGTGATTTGTATAAGAATGATTTAAAACAATTGCGGGAAATGAAAGCCTGGATGAAATGATGGTTAATAAAATGAATGACCAAAGACAACAAAAATTACCAGAAACGATTTCTTTGTTATTAGGAATAGCATCTTTAGTACTTACTATTTATTTTTCTACTCAATTAATTTTTCAGATTATATTCGGGGTTGCAACTATTATTTTTGCTATTGCTTATTTCATCCTACAAAATAAATTACAAATAGCTGATTTAGAAGATTCAACAGTAGAAATAGAAGAACGAATGAAAAAAATGGAAGAATCTTTAAATGTTTATGAAAGGTTGCTTAAATTAGAGAAAGAGGTATTTACACATGTTAAAAAATAAAAAAGGACTTCAATCGGAATGGATATTAATTATTTTGTTGGTTTTATTTTTTGTATTCCTCATACTTAAAGCATTTAAAAAAATATAAACTAGAAAATCAAAAGAAGGATAATAATAATAATAAAATCACCATGCCAACCATAACTTTAAACAAAACGGTTTTTGAAAATCTTGTAGGTAAGAAACTGCCTCTCGAAGAGCTTAAAGATCGTATTAGCTTACTCGGCACAGACTTAGAGAAGATTGAGGATGAGGAAATTGTAGTAGAAATTTTTCCGAACCGCCCGGATATGCTCTCTGAACAAGGTTTTGCTCGTGCTTTCTCTAGTTTTATTGGTGTAAAGACTGGTTTGAGAAAATATGAAGTTAAAAGCAGCGGACAGAAAGTTATTATCGATAAATCAGTAGCCGAAGTTAGACCTTATACAGCGTGTGCTATCATTAAAAAATTAAAATTCGATGATGAAAAAATTCGCGAGATTGTGCAGATACAAGAAAAATTACATATCACTTATGGACGCAATCGGAAAAAATGCGCTATCGGCATTTATCCTTTAGAGAAAATTACTTTTCCCGTGACCTATAAAGCGGATGCTCCCAATTTGATTAAATTTCGACCATTGGAAGCAGAAAGAGAAATGACGGCGTTGCAAATATTGTCACAACATAAAGCCGGCAGAGAGTATGCTCCTCTCTTAGAAGGATTAGATAAATTCCCTTTTTTCATTGATGCTAAGAAAGAAATCTTGAGTTTGCCGCCCATTATCAATTCACATCAAACTGGCAAGATCACAGAAACAACTACAGAAGTGTTTATTGAATGTTCTGGATTTGAGTTTTTAGTTCTAAGCAAATGTATGAATATAATAGTTACTGCTTTAGCGGAAATGGGGGGTGAAATTTATTCTGTGGAATTGGATTATTCCGATGGCAAGAAAATAACGCCTAATTTAACACCTGAAAAAATGAAACTAGATTTAAATTACATCAATAAACGTTTGGGTTTGAATTTATTGGAGAAAGAAGCTGTGCATTTACTAGAAAAAATGGGTTATGGGTATGAGAAAGGTGAAGTTTTAATTCCAGCGTATCGAGCTGACATTTTACATCAAGTAGACTTAGTTGAAGATGTGGCTATTGCTTATGGCTACGAGAAATTTACAGAAGAAATACCAAACGTTTCCACTATTGGCGAAGAAGCACCAGCCGAGAAATTTTATCGCAAAATACGTGAGATTCTAGTAGGTTTTGGTTTATTAGAAGTAAAGAATTATCATTTAATGATGGCAGAAGAATTAAATCAAAAGATGAATCTGGAAAGAGAAGTTGTCGCTTTAAAGAATGCAGTTGGTGAGTATAATCGCGATAAACTGGCGGTAATTTTTGCACATGAGAAAACAGACTTTACGGAAATAAGACAGATATTGGACGGCTTAATGTCTATGCTAGGCTTGGAATTTAAAGTGAAAGAAAGTGTGCAGGAAAGTTTTATTCCCGGACGTGTAGGCGAGATATATATCGGCGAGAAAATGGTCGGTCATATTGGCGAGATACATCCGCAGGTTATTATCAACTGGGGATTAGCTATTCCGGTTGTAGGATTAGAGTTAGATTTGGAGAAAGTGTTTAAAGAAATTGTTTGATTGATTCTTTGAAGTCTATGTATTTGAAGCTTATTTGTAAACGTAAACAGGTTTGTAAAACGGATCTGAAATATTCGTCTCGGATTCTACTTTATCTGCTTCTACGTTATCTAATTCTATGTTATCTAATTCTATGTTATCTGCTTCCCGTTTATCTGCTTTCTGTTTCTCTTTTTCATCAAGCAGACGCAATTGTTCTGGAAGTATCAGTTTATACTTTACAAAAAGTTCAAATTCTAATGGACCTTCAGAATAACGTCGAGATTCTAAAAACCGTTCCATCTTAGCTGGAAAATTTTCATGTGAAGAATTGCCCATCCGTTGCTTTAATTCTTCGATTAAGCTAGGATTACGATGGTAAAATTCTAATTCTTCTCGAACATCTCCAGCTACTTCTGCCATATCATCAAATGTTTCACCCAAAACTAGAGAGTAAGTATTGGTGAAGGCATGATATTGATTTAACTTTTCATAAACTATTTTTACGTCGCCAGTTAGTGCAGAGAGAGTAGTTAAAGTGTGAACTTCACGAAAGAGTTTTTCATCCATATTTTCTAATTGCGGGGTTATTTCTTTAACACATTTTTCTAATAATTGGTCGTGCTGAGTTAAGAACTGATGTACAAGAAGAAACGCTTTGGTAGGACTGAGTTTTCGTGATATCTCTTGTAATTTTCCATGAACTCGGTAATATTCTTCTAAAAAGGGTGTGGAAAGCCAAATCCCTGGATTGTTTGTGGTGCTAAAACGATGTTGAACATAGTTCATTAAAAAAGTGAGAGTTTTACTATATATTTCAGGAGTTATTACATTAGTTCCTAGAGGTTCAGAATTGAAATGGTGAATAAAAGTTTCAGTTACTGTTTCGTATGAATCAACAGCTCCAAAAACTTTATTTAAAGCATTCTTATCTTTTGGTGCAGTATTAGTTAGAACAGCATAAGTTTGTTGTCGAACTTGAGCTAATTGTTCTAAAGTTGTTTCTAAATCGGGGGTTTTTACAAGGCTTTTTATAAGACTGTTTTTAGAGTCTTCTGATTTTCTTTGAAAGCGTTTTAGGGACATTTTAAATGTAAATTAGAGTTAGAGTATTTAAATCTTTTGTTAATTGTCACCCCGGAGTAGTTATGTTTAAATATTGAGCGAAGATTGATACTAAACTAAAAGAATAATTAAAGAAAAAAGAATAAAAAATCCCAATCGCAGCAGTTTAGTCACTATCAAGTAATTTGTTACACTCATTAGTGACTTTCTTCGTTCATCAAAAAGCGTTCGTGACTTTGCTGACACAAAGAGCTGTGGGATATTAGACCCAATTAAGAAATAAAAAATAATTATATTTGTCTAGCTCGGCGCGGTCAGTGGATTTTCCGAGCTTAACGATTCGTAAGATGGTTTGAGTTCCTGCCAGATCAATTAAACCTATTGTTAATCACACTGACTACATGTTTATGGCGGGACGAGGAAAACAGACCGCAAAATTGCTAAACAAAACAAAAAACAATAAAAAATTAGACCAAACTTAAGCAGTTTGTTAAGCCGTTTCTTCAGAAGCGTCTTTCTCAGCTTTTTTGCTCTTCTCTTTCTTTACTTTAGGAGCTGATTTGTCTTATTTAGTGGATTTGTCTTATTTAGCTGATTTTTTCTTTTCAGTAGATTTGGCTTTTTCAGCAGATTTAACTTTTACTTTCTTCTGCTTCTTAAGTTTCTCTGCAGCTTGTTTAGAATTGTGATCCCATACCGGCCAGTTATGGCTTTGGAATAATTCTTTAACCGCTTCGTGAGAAAGATTCTTCTTGACGTCCAAGACTTCCTCTAAAGGCTCTAAATGACGAATGTTAGTTTTTCTACGTCTGACATTACCGTCAATTAAAACGTAATTGCTGTCCAATTCTTCAATAATGATGCATTTTCTTCCTGCATCTCTTCCGGCTATTTTTAGGCATAGCCTGCCTACATTGAATATACTCATGCTTCCACCCCGGTCGGTTCTACTCTGGTCTTGTCTTTCCATAGTTGTCTGCTACAAATTGAACACAAAACTCCGCCGTAGGGGCGTTCTGGTCGTCTGCTGCTCTTAGCTATTTTATGTAAAGCGTAAGGCAATTTTTGTGGCACTCCGGCTAAGACACGGCCGCATCCAGCGCAAGTTGGCTTGGATGGTTTTCTTCTGCGATAATGCAGAACACTTTTTCCACTCGGAGTTCTAACATGAATCCGACGGAAAGTTCGAGAACGATTTTTTCCTGCTGGCATTTTTTTAAACCTCGATATTTGTTTTGTTTTTATTTGTTGATTTTGGTTTTATTTGCTAATTTGAGTAATATTAGCTAATTTTGGTTTTATTTGCTAATTTAGGTTTTGCTAACTTGGTGTTTTATTAATGATCCTATTACACCCTAAATTTTATAGTCATAAAGCAACAGAGAATTAAATTGATAGTAAATAAAGTGTCCGTAAAAACACTAACCAATCAATCATCTGAGTTGCCTGCAGATCAATCCGCTTGGGATTTATCTCTCAGATTAAGCATTATTTATAAATATTTGCTTGAGAAAAATGAGAATATGAAAAGAGGCGAATGATTATTTATTAGTAGTAAAATTTATAAATAACTTGTAATTTAAACTGAAATATGGACCAGATCACACTACTTAAACAAAAAGGAAGAACTGTTTTAGGACTAGCTAGCTTGCTTTTGAGCACTTCTATCAGCACTAGTGCTTTAGCTGAAGAAAAATTTGATTTAGTTAAGTACGAAGAGAACGGATGGAAAGTTACTTCTTATCATGTCCAAGATAATGGGAAACATATTCGCCACGTTAAAGAAACAGATTGGAATGGAGATGGTTTAGTAGATGAAATTACTGAATCAATTACTGGGAGCGAGGGTTTGATGAGCAAACTTAAAAGAACATATCATTGTAATGATGGTCCGCATAAAGGTTTAACATATATTAGTACAACCACTTTTTTACCCAACAGAGAAGGATTCATCATTTTAGATGAGACAGATTTTAATGGGGATGGTAAGATAGATAAAACAGAGAAATATTTTAGATCAGGAGTTACTGGAGAAGAAAAGAAATTACTATTGGATGACCTTTCTTAAGTAACCATCCTAAGTAAAAAGTTCATTTGCAATATGCTTTATTGAGATTAATAATTATTATAAATCGTGTATAATTCTACCAAAAAATGGAACACTTAAGAGATTTTAAACCGAGTAATAGAAGAACAACAGAATACCAAACTCTTTGTGAAGATAACAGTGAATTAATCAAAAAATGTATAAATTTAGCAATAGATACGGATAAAGTGGAATTGCTTCAAGAATTAGACTCCAGATATAAAGGGGTGGGCAGATTATATTCTAATGATGGTTTAGAAATAAAAGTATTTAGCTCTTTTGGAACTGCAAATTATGTTATTGTCAATTATCAAGGAGAAAAAGTATTAGCTGCCAGCCATGAGTATAATTTCATAGACTTAGATGATGAGGATTCTGAAGAACCAACGGAATATTTAGATATTGGAAGATTAATACCGGGAGAATGGGTTAGAGTAGTAGAAAAACAGTATAAAAAACATTTTTCCAGAAACCCCATAGAAGTAATAATATTGTAAGTTTAAACAGAAGAAGCATAGAAGAAGCATAGAAGTATGATGGAGGCATAAACTAGTAAAAAGATAAATTAACGTTTAGAATTTTAATACGGATAAAAACAGTTTAAGACGGCCCGTATTTCTTCGGCTTTACATTTCTCAAATTTTTCTTTAAGTACTCCTTCATAAACTAAAATTGTACTTAAATACATTAGAAATCTTTCTCTAACCACATCCTGTGTAAACTGATGGTCATGGTTATATAAGAGCGTTAAATAATCAGCAAGACAAGGACGGGAAATTTCTATGATCAATCTCCTATTGGAAGAATTATCGAAAGTAGCAAAACAATGGCTTTCGTTAGGTTTTTTTATAATGTATAATTCTTCTTTAATTATATTTCTAGCATATCTTACAACAATTCTAGAATCCCTGGCCAACTGACTATTGCCTTCTTCTTGAGAAGACATTCCCCGATTTAAAATGAAATTTTCAAATATTAAGTCTAGCATTTTTGTTAAACTAAATGGAGTTTAAATTAAGAAAAAAGTTAAAAAAATAAAAATAAAAATTCCAAGTTACTTATGGAGTAGCACAACTAGCTACAGCCGCGCTATCTGCCCCCGTGCTCGAGCCAAATCCGGCAGAAGCCGCAGCAGAACTCAATACTTGATCACATTCAGCTGGCTTTTCTGTGAAAGCATTACATACTGCTTGTTTAATGGCTTCTGGACTACGAGCTAATTGGGCTGTTGCCCCATTAAGTATAGTAGTAGGAGAACCGCCTACTCCTTTTTTACGAGCATTGGCTACTTCTGCATCGTAAAGTTAAGTAGTCAAAGAATTTAGCAGGGTATAATTTATTAATACACAATTGTCTCTCTGCTTCTTTCTCTTCATGTGGGCCGTGCATAGCCCCAATTTGCCTGATTTTAAAGTCAACTTTATTACCCAGTAATTTTACTACAGGCGCGGCGGCTTTTTCCATCTGTAATCCAAATGGACAGTAAGTAAAGACGTAAAGCTCTACTTCTGGTTTAGCGGTCTTAGGTACGTCTGTTGGCGCAGGAGGATTATTCCCATCAGATCCCGCAGAGGCGGCACTAGCATCAATCTTTAATCCTTGTGGGAAGAACAATTGCCCGTCTTTAGATATATAGGTGCTAAATTCTTGTGCTCCAACTTGGAGTTTCATAGTGTACATATTATTCTCTTCATCTACACTTTTAATTACTGCAGTTTGACCGCCCTGCATTAGATTTCCATTGACAAAAGCTAAAGCTTTCAAGCTGGCTTCTTCTTTAGATAAAGCTCCTTTAGAATATAGTCCAAAACCTTGTGTAAAGACTGAAACTATTAATAATACTAAGAGAACTCCGGCCATAACTTTCCATTTTCCAAGATTATTTGTTCCACTATTGCAACAACTATTGTCATTGGCGCACTTATGTCCTTCATGTTTGTGCTCTTCATGTTTAATTGCCTCATTCATCGCCTCATGATTTTGTTCATGAAGTTTATTTTCTCCACCAGTATGATGGCTGCTTCCTGCAGAATGATGTTTTTTTTCTTCGCCCATTTTTTATTCCTCCTTTGATATTTTAATTATTGATTAGGTATATTTTGAGGCATATATTTAGGTATATTTTTAGATATAATATTTTTGTATATTTTATGATTGCTTGTTTATATTTAATAGTTACATATTTAATAGTTACGGCTAGTATGATAGTTAACTAATAAGACTAATGGAGACTCATAGTTAACTAATAGACATTCAACAGTTTTCTTAAACCCAAACTAAAGACTATGGAAAAAATAATGTACCATCCAAGCCAACCAGGCTGCCAGCTAAAGAGTGAAAAGTCTCCCAAAGGCCGTAGCTTATTATAATTTATCTGTAAACTTTGAATTCCTGAATCTTTATAGCTGGTGAAAGCAGGAGTATAACTAAAATCTTTGGTGATTAGAATTTTCTGGCTCTGTTCCTCTTTTCCTGCTTCTGCGCTTTCATCACCTATTTTTATAGTAAATATGTGTTCGCCGGATGAACTTTTCATCCTCCAAGTAGTTTGACTGTTTTCGATGTTCTGCTGTGCTTTAGTTAGCAATTCTGTATCTTTATCAACTACGGCTAGAGCTGCGCCATTAACTCCGGGGGCAAATTTAGCAGTAATACTATAAGCTTCATCAGGATAAATTGGTTCGAAAGCCAAATGCGCATTCATCCAGCCAAAAAGAATGAGAACAGGCAACATAGTGATCAAAGTTGCTTTGAAAGAATGCTTCATATAATCAAAATTAGCTTTCATCGCCTCTTTTTGGACTTTCATCATTTCAGTAGGATTATCTTTCAATTCTTTCATCTGCTTTTGAAAGTCCTTTTGCTGTTCTTTGAGACGCTTCATTTCAGCTTGGTCAGTAAAGTATTTGTAGACTAGAACAGTAACTAAAGTAATAACTAAAGAGATGATTAAGACTGCCCAGAAAGGACCTAATTTTAGTAAAGGTTGAAATACCGGGTTTAAGATAGAGTCTAAAAAAGCCATTTTTATGTGATTTTAAGGTAATTAATCTTATTTTCATTGAATTAATCTAATTTTAGCTTCAGTCTAGAGTATGCTTTATAAAATTTATGATAGAGCAGAATAATGATCTTTAAAGTTAGATTAAAAGGTCGTTAGGTTAATTTTGAGAAGTGATGAAGTGAATTTTGAGGAATTTTTAAGTTAATTTTGATAATTGTTGAGTCAATAGATGCATTTGAGTAAATTTTAGGGCCTTACTTCACTTCTTTTTTTTCTTTTTGAAATTCTTCTGCCCTCACTATCTTTAATAATAGATTTAGGTCTAGATTTAGTCCTATCTTTAATTCTATCTTTAATTTTTTCTTCTATTTTTGGACGAAAGATATCTAATTCTAAATCTCTGCGCGCTTTAAGTACATATGGTAAAAAGTCAGTCACCATGGAGATATAACCTAAACGAGTGTCTAAACCATAATGATCTATTGCTTTTCTTCTTTCAAGAATCGAGAGTGGTTTGAGATGTTCGGAAAATAATACTTGATCCATAACTCGTGCGTATTCTTTTTTGGAGAAGTAGTAAAGATTTTTAAAGTCTTTAATTTTTTCTAGCAGAAGTTTATTTTTTTTCTTTAGAGATTCGTATCTAAAACGGATTTGA
>JACPCC010000120.1:9519-15942 GCA_016179995.1 Candidatus Woesearchaeota archaeon
ACGTGATTCTTTTAAAGAAAGACGATCTAATTTCCAATTATGATCATGAAGAAGATCTTTCAAAGGCTCAATTAAAGAATGAATTTCTCTATTTTTTTCAAGAAGAACCATTAATTTTTTCTTGCCTTCTTCCTCAGGGAAATGATAATCGCGTTCTAAATGGGTTCCTTCATACAAAGTTCTGGCTATAATTTTTTGTTCTAAACTAGTTTGTTCTTTAAGACTGAGGCGCCCCCATAAAGTATCAGCCAGTGAGCATAAATTATCTTTCACCTGCTTATCGGTTGGAATATTTACTTGCGAAATAGAAGATAACAATAATTTTGATTCTAATTGTAATTTAAATTCTGATACCAATTCCAACCCTAAACGAGAACAGTCTTTAGCCATTTTACTGCAATAACGACCAAGTTGCCTAATCTCTGAATAGTTTAAGCGGGCCAGTTTTACTTCTCCTTGCAAATCTTTCCAGCCAAATTTGTTAGCATAAGAAAATTCTAATGAACCTTCTTCAAATTCTCCTCTTTCAGAGGCAGGTAAAATATAATGAATAACTTTACTTTGACGAGCTACTTGAGGAATATCTAAGCGAGTAGTAATCAGATTTTTATGATTATCATAATAAATCATTAGATCACATTTTACACTATTTACTAATCTGTTTTTATAGAGCTTCTGCCCTGCTACGAGCATGTCTAAAGAATCAGCTGGCTGGCGCAGGCGCTCCATTAAAGCTACAAATTCTTCAGGCGAATAAGTTAATAATTGCTTGTACTCTCTTCTAGCTGATGGATAGTCATTATAACTACCTATGGCCATAGTATGCTTATCTCTATGTTTTATAGGGCCCATTATCTCTTGAAAAGGGTCGATTAAGTAAGGCTGTGTTTTTCCTATATCAACAATAACGGCAAAGTGTGATTCGAAGAAATACTCTTTTTCATCTTTTTTTTTGTTTTTACAATGAACAAATTGCACAATTTCTGGCTTTAGTCCATACTCTTCCAAAATTAAGTAGATTTCAGGTATGATTGTTGTACAATTATAACCTGTTATCTTTCCACTATGTAATTCATGCGGCCAAGGGGCATAGTTACCAGTCAATAAATTATCTTCAAAACCATAAGGAACATTTTCAGCCCAGTGCATAACTAATAAAGCCATTTGATAAGGTTTTCTTTTAGGATTATGCAGTTTGTCTGCAGCCACTAATCTGCTATAAATTTCTATTGATTCTTGAGGAAATGGGGAAGTCATTTTATGAAGAACATCTAAAATCCTCTGTAATTAGTAAATTATCTGTTTGATTTGAAAATTAATATTTAAATAAAATTCAATAAAAAATAAAGTAAAGAGTTTTGCTCTAATTTTACTCTAAATAAAATTTACTATAACTAAAACAAATCGTTAGTTAAGTCTTCAGGCACTCTGCTGTATCTGTCTGCTCCAGAAGGTGTTCCTTTAAGTGGTTTAGCATCATATTCAGCTTGAACTATTACGCGATGTTTTTTAGGATCGTACCCATTTTTAAAATTAGCTAAGGCTAAGGCCGACTCAAAGGCCTCTTGATAAGTTTGAGCAGCAGCAGCAACGTGGTAGCGACCACCATTTTGGCGGCGTACACCTACTTGATATCTAGACACTACTGACAATTTATCTTGTGGAACAATTAGACCATGCTCTTTAGCATGATGTTCCATTTTAGAGGTTAGATTGTCTATGGCTTCTTCTAAAGTAAAACCCTTACCAACTGATGTTAATTTTAAATTGTCTTTTACCATATTAATTCCCCCAATCTTTCAATAAGATCTCTACTCAGGAGATTAAGTATTTATAAGATTTATGAATTTCAATAAAAATAATGACTATCAAAATTATGATGGGGCTTAATTATAATATTCAATAAACGTTTTTTTACTTACTTTTAAGAATGTTCTAAAGAATCAGCCATTTCTTTAACATTGCTGCCAGGCAAATCTACTCGCCCATAACTGCCTATAAATAAAGTATCTGAGGTAAAAAGTAATTTCTGCGGATTATTTTCTAGAAATAAACAAATATTATCTTTTTGATGCCCCGGAGTATACAAAACTTTAAACTGAATTGTTCCTAAATTAATAAGCTCATTATCATTTAGCTTTCTGGTTATTTTTGATCCAACTTTTGAATTAATTGCTTCATGAGCATAAATTGGAATTTTGAGTTTTTGATATTCATCTAACCCCACTAAGTGATCAAAATGGCCGTGCATAACCACAACAAATAGTATTATGATATTGTTCTTTTCTGCAAATTGTAGAATTTCTTTAGCTGGAACAGCAGGATCAATGATGATACCAATATTTTGTTCACTTTCTAGTTTTGCTTCATCTAGTTTTAGTTCATAAACTAGGTAAGTAAAATTCTGGTCGTAGCCGCCTTGAAAAGTGTGGATGTTCATTTTAAAATTTTATTTTAACCGTATTTTCGTATTTTGTTCTTTATTTAAAAAAGTTATAGAACTCAATCAAAAGCAAATCAAGTTTAAAAAATATAAACAAAGAGTAAAAATACTAAATTTTACTCCATCATCTTTCTTAAAGCTGGATGCATTTCCATAGCATGCTGCTTGGCAATTTCTTCATACAATTTATAGACAATCATAACTGCTAAAAGAATACCTGTACCTCTAGATAAAGCTCCAGTTAAATCTGCCAATGCTGCCAGTAAGCCTACGGAAGCACCACCCATAATAGTCAACGGCCAGATGTATCTATTCAAGATCTTTTCTAAAACTCTTTCATCACGTCTGAACCCGGGAATTTGCAAACCAGAAGCCATTATTTGTCGAGCTTGACTGGCGGCATCCATATTGGCTGTCTGCATCCAAAAGATACCGAAAACAACTGAACCAACCACAAATACTAGAATGTATGCAGCTGCCTGACCTAACATGGTCCAACTAAAACTGCCTTTAATTACACTTTGCAACAAATCTGGTGCATTTAACCAATAAACTAGACCACTTATCGGAGCCCCACCTGAAAATTTGCCCAATATTGGCGCGCCCCATCTTTCTAAGAGAGTGGCAAATAATTGTACATTGGCTAATAAAGCAGCCATTAAAATAACTGGAATGTTTGAGGTATAAAAAAAGTTAAGCGGCCATCTTAAACTATAGCCACGGACACGACCAAAGGAGAGAGGAATTTCTACTTTCAAAGATTGACCATAGACACAGATAGCAAAGACTAATACTGTAGAAGCAATAGCGGCAAACTCTAAAGAGGCAGTTAATATATCACCAGTAGATAAAGATTGAAATAACGCTGGAATAGCACCAGCAGCAATATCGGGATTAGTGGGCGAGGGTAGGAAGTTAAAAGCCCGGACAAATATTTCCTGAGCTACGCCAGCGGCAATAAATAAACTAATTCCTGAACCAAAACCCCAGCGGCTGACTACTTCGTCCATGAACAAAATTAATATTCCGCCTAAAACCAATTGAAATACTAATATCAATTCTAATTCTCTAAATAGGGGGGTGCCGATTAAGGCTTGTGAAGGAGCTAAACCACCCATGAAGACATAAATGGCTGCTTCGAAAAATATGAAAAAAATTGAAGTGATTTTTTGCAAACCCTGAAATTTCTTTCTTCCTTCGGTAGAGGTTAAATCTAAATTTAAGATTCCTGTTCCGGTAAGAAGCTGCAAAACGATGGAACCTGTAACAATAGGTCCAATACCTAAGCTGATAATGGAACCAAATGAAGCTCCTAAAATAATAGAAAGGAATTCAAACCGTTGTAAAGCGTTTTCTCCTAGACCAAATAAAGGGATATAACCTAAGACAAAAAAAAGTATGAGAATGATAGCCGTCCACTTTAGTTTTTCTCCGAAAGGCAGCTTCTTTTGTTGCGGTCCGCGCACTTCCGGTAAAACTGAAATAATTTTATCCAGTACGCCCATATTTCACTCTTTTTTATTATTCTTTTAAGTGATATTATTATTCTTTTAAGTGATATTTCAAGTAATATCTTAAGTGATCTTTTAATAAATCTTTTAAGTAATATTATTCTTCTTTAGATTTTAGTGTTTTTAGTTTTTGTTTTCTTAATTCTCTTAATTTTTAACTTTTTCTTTTTTGGCTTTTTTAAGAGCGGCTTCAGCAACGGCAGTGGTTTTTTCTGCAACGCCGCCAGACAAAACTACTTCCCCGCCAGCTTCTTTTATCTTTTCTTCAGCTTGCTGGCTGCATCTTTCAACGGTTATTTTCAGCTTACCGGCTGAGTCTCCAGCTCCCAATAACTTTTGATAGCCTAGTTTGTTGAGGTTAAGAACATAATGATCTTTTTCTTTCTGAGCTTGGCCTTGAGCAACGGCTTTTTCTAAAAATGAGTAAGTTATATTGCCTAGATTTATGGTGCAAATATTCTGGCTTAATCTGACTTCTCGCGCCCTAAATCCAACGCGGCCAAGTACACGATCTTTCATACCGGCTTTCTTTTGTCCGGCTCTTTTACCAGTTCCAGCGTTACCTCTTCCTCCTCGACTTCCGGCTCCTCTTCGTTTTTTACGGCTACCCCAGCCATGAGTGACGTGTCCGCGGAATTTTATTGATTTTTTTCGTTTGTGAACAACCATGGAATTTGACCCCCTAAATAATAGTAAATGATTAATTTGAATTATTAATCCTGAATGCCAAGCGTCTTTTATAAATCATTATCTATAAATAATTATCTCTAAATCATCCTCTCTAGTAAATCGTTAATCTTTTCCCCCCTATAACCTAAAGCTCCGCCGGCTTGAAAAGCTACTTTTATGCCTTTGCGGCCAAAGCCTTTGCGAGGTGGATTGAGAGTAAAATAACTTTTATACTTTTGTCCATTAATTTCACTGTAATTGTAAGAATATTTGTTTTGACGATCAGTTAAAGGTCCTTCAAAGAGTTTCCCGCGCTTTTCTAATAATAGTTTATAAGTGTTATCAGAAATTTCTCCCCAAGTAACATAATCTTTAACTTTCTGCAGCATACCTTGTAAAGCAGGATTAGCGGTGAATAAAACGCAGTGATTCTTTTTAGTTAATTTTAATAAATCTAAAGTTACTTGGATGGGGGTTTGTGTACCCCTCTCTCTCCCACGAACTAGAATAATAGCCAGCATCTTTGATTCGGTATTAGCACTATGAGCTGCAGTTTTAGCTGCTGACAAAGGTTTGGTTAAAGATTTGACCACTGTTGACGCTTTAGCAGCCAAATCTTTTTTTGCTGAATCTGTATTTTTAGACATTTTATTCACGTTAATTTAGTTTTTAGTTTCTAGTTTTTTAAGCTTTAATGATTTTGGTTTTAATTTTTAAAGATTTAAAGTTTGGTTATTTAAGTTTATTTTTGAAATTTGATCTCTGAAAATTATTTCTTTTCCCGAGATGTTTCTCCTCTTCCACCGGCTCTGCCACGAGTACCTGAACCGCCAGGGCCACCTGGACCGCCGCGACCTTTGAAAGAGCCTTTTCTTTTGTCGTTGAAAGATCTTTTTTGTCCTTGACCACGGCCTTTGGAGCTAAATCCGCCTCTCTCTTCTGATTTAGGTTTAAACTCTACTTTAATAACCACGCCTTCTGAATCTTTCATTTTTCCATCGACAAGACCTAACTTGGCTACGTCTTCCGGATGAATTTTTATTTTAGATAGATTTTTTAAAGCATCAAATAATGCTTGCAATAAACTTAACTTTGTTTTAGTTTGACCATAAGTTTTACTCCAGACATCTTTAATTCCAGCCAGGGCCAAAACCTTAGCACATTCTTTTTCAACACAAAGACCTTTACCTTTAGGGGCAGGCATTAATACAATTCGCGCTGAACTGCAGCGGCCTTCTACGGTAAAAGGAATGGAATGAGCTTCTTTACAGCCGCACTGCCAACTGCCGCAGCCACGACGTACTCTAATGATACTTAGACGGGCATTTCGCTTAGCTTTATCACGTGAAGGAACGGTCTCTTTACTTGTTCCAGTAGCTCCGCCAACGTAACCGTTTTTATTTCCGACTACAACATAAGTGGTAAAGTGGATCTTGTTTCCTTCTTTGGTTTTTTTCTGAGTTTGACGGAAAACTCTTCTTTGACCGCCGCCAAACTTACCTTTAGCTTTTCCAATTAACAATAAATCTTCTTCTAACTCTGGAAGAAGAGTATCGGTTATCTGTGCTTCTTGTATTAATAAACCTTGTTTGAAAATATCTTCAATATCAGTAATTTGCCCTTCTTTTACTTTCTTTCCTAATTCGCGCTCAATTTCCGGCTTCAGCTGCTCTGCCAGAGAGCCGTGGCTGATCAATTCCTTGCCCATTGCTTCCAGCAAAAATGAGTTTTCGCCTACAAGCTTTTTTACCAGATGGCTGATAGTTACCATGCAAAACACCAAATGTTACTATAATAACA
>JACPCC010000121.1 GCA_016179995.1 Candidatus Woesearchaeota archaeon
AAATTTTGGAAGTAGTAGTTCTAAAGAATCAGATCAAATAATAGATGAAGGGAATAATATTGTAGGTGAAGGGTACGGTGGGAAATTGTCTGCTTCAGTAAATACCCAAAAACCAGCTAAAAGTCCATATGATGGTATTTGTGGTGCAAGACCTAAGTTAGAATCATGTCAGGGATGTTGCAGATCATTAAATTGTGATGACCCAGATAGGTGTAGTGGTAGTCAGAGCGAGGATGCTATTAATTGTATGACTAACCAAGGGTGTGGAAATAAACCAAGGGCACAATAACCACGATAATTTTGAGATATTTTTTTTGTTCAGATAGTTGTACTTATTGGAACATTACTATTTATTATTCTTTAAAAGTGTGATAACTCCAGGTGTTTGTTTAATCAATGATTAAACCAATTAAGACTAAATTATTTAAGCAGTTCTTAAAAACTAAGTAAACAAACTTCAAAATATTAAAGTTCAGATAGGATATTTAAAACCTAAAATATTTAAGATTAAATTAAATAGAGAATATAGATGTTGACGTTTCAAACTGTTCTTTTTTATTCACCTTAAAAAACAGCTCTTCTTCAATTAGAGGTTGATGCGAACCTTTGAAGAGCTTGCCCCGATACTGTACTTTGCCGAGATAGGTGGGGTTTTTAATCAAATCATAGAGGGTAGAAGTAGGCAAACTAAATTGCGTGGCGATTTCTTTATAATTCACGCCAGCAGCCCACATCTGGAAGATTTCACGAACTTTTGCAGCTTCCTCTGGTTGAATTGTTAACTTACTATTTTTGTAATAATATCCCAGAGGGGCGCGATTTAAGATTTCTCCAGAGGAGATTTTCTTACCAAAAGCTAGTTCAACACGTTCTTTAACCATACCCCGCTCCAATTGAGCAAAAACACCTATGATTTGAAAGAAGGCTTCACCCATAGCTGTAGTGGTATCAATTTGTTCTGTAACTGAAGTAAAGTTGACCCCCTTTGCTTTAAGATCTTCAAGGGCAGAAATGAGATCTTTTAATTTCCGCGAGAAACGGTCAATTTTGTAAACCAGTAGAACTTGAACTTTTTGCTGTGTGGCATCGCGCAAAAGATCCTGCAATGCTGGACGTTTTAAACTTCCGGCAGAAAAACCAGCATCAGTGTAGATGCGGTAAACACTCCAGCCGCGTGCTTTACAGAAAGCTTGACAGCGATCTATCTGAGCATCTAACGAAATACCTTCTTTAGCCTGCTCCTCTGTGGAAACTCTGACATAGATGCCAACTTTAGTGTCTTTGGTGTCCATTTTGGTTGAAATTTGCCATTTTTGGTGAGTTTTAACCCCATCTTGCCCATTTTAAGCTTAAAATGACTTTAAAAGTTTTCCGATTAGGGTTCCCTTTCCGTAACAATGGTGTAGCCTTATCGGAAAAGTATAAATACTTTTCGGTTTTGAAGTAGAAATTTGATGGAAAACGTTTGAAATCAAAACTAAAGAGCCAGAGCATATAGTTTAGAGTAGGAGTAAGTTTTTAAGTTTCAGACAAATTTATCAAACAATAATTGAAATGCCAAAATCAATCGATAGCAGTATTTTAGCCGTGTTACATTTAATGCCCAAGAATGAAACAGAAGGAGTTGAATCCCATATTTTCTATAGAAGGGCATGAGTGATGGTGCACTATAGCTAGTTGAAAAAGAGTACGCTAGAAAAATCCAAGTGGGACCGGCTAGCCGTAATCATTGTTTGACTCCAAAAGGTATAAGCTATTTGAACAAGACCATAAGGTATGCTTCAAAATAATTTTGAACACTTAATGGGCAACATTAGTTAAATTCTTCCAGGATAAATTAAATAGTTTAAGAATACATTATTTAAGAAGAGATTGAAAATTAAGAATCAATTTAGTAATCAAACAGTTTAGTTAATAGAATGTTTAATGGTTAACTAGAAGTTTGATACTTAAAACTATTAATCAAAGATAGAACTAAAAAGAGAATATAGACTCGTAAACTTCACCAAAAAACCAACCCCAATCACATAAAACTTTGCAGACTCAAACTAACTAAATTTTCCTTAGCCTGCCTATCCTTAAATTCTTTGTTTAAAGAAAAGAAAAATTGACCTTGACAAAGAGTGCGCTGCAGAGGGACACCTTTATTAGTTAAATTAGAAATATTCTCCTGTACCAAAGCGGCAGATAAATAAGATTTTTCAGCAATTTCGTCTACACCCAAAGGATTTTCTTCGGTGTAAAGTACTAAAAATATTTTTTTCTCATCTTGATTTAATGGAGTAATAGAAGTTTTTTCAATTGGCTGGCCTAAAGTTAATTGTAAATTATCTAAACGTTGATTCATACGTTCAACTTTTTTTTCAACTTCCTGTAGATAATCAAACATTATCTGAATCTCGCCAGTATTCTCATTGATAGCACTAAGGTGTTCGTCCAGAAGATTTTTTATATTTCCCAGATTATCTTTCATAATTGGAGTAACCCCATTGATTGATGATTATCGACGGTAAATCATCAGAAGAAAAATACTATTTCTTTGATGCAACTGCCTAACTCGATAAAAAGACGATTCCCTAATAATTTAAATAGCTTTCGTTTTTGCGATAGTACTTCAAAATAGAGAATGATGAATATTAGACGATAAAATATAGATATTAGAAAAAAATAGTGATGGAGTATTTTACTTAATTTTGAGGAAATATTTGGTTGTCGATGAAGAGATAGGAATTACATTAAATTTATATAAACTGAAATTTTTATAGGTTTATGGAACAGCTAGTTATTAGAAAATTATGGAAATCAACCGATGATATTTTGAACTTAATCTTAGATACAGAAGCAGTTTTAAAAGAGACAGCTACTTTACTTAATTTTAATAGTAAAAAAAGAAAAGTAGCAAGATGTATCGAAGAGTATACAATTCATTTGAAAAGGTTATTAGATCTACATCAAGCAGGAGGATTAGAAGCGCAAAAGATTGTGTCGGAGATTAAACGTTGGCAGCACTTACATCAAAGACTAGTGGTTTCTGAGTTCAAAGATTATTTAGTTTTCATTCGCGAGTTTTCTCCCCTATTAACAAAAGCATACTTAGAAATAAAGACTGCCAAGAAAGGATTATCAGAAGAATTAGCCAGGGCAGCTTAGATAAAGCGAATAAGTTAGTTGATTATTGTACTCACTGTATAATGGTCATTAAAGAAACATTTATAAATCACTCTTGATTTTAAGTACAAATGCCTGATATAGCAAATGATTTGGACCAAAGTAGACCACTAGTTAGTTTGGAAAATAGCAATCTAATAGAATTTCTCCAAAGAGCTAAAGAAAGAAGAATTTGTTCTTTAGATATAAATTTATACAGTTCATCTAGTCGCGTAATTGAATTGAAAAGAACAGCGGTAAAGGAATTGCTTTTTAATTCAGAATATTTAGGATATGATAAACAAAATGATTTAGCTCTTTCTCAAACACAATACTTAGGGTCAGCTTATTTTAGACCGGATGATGAAAAGTTTATATCTGCATTAAGCTTGCTAAATCTGGGCAGATTTCAAGACAGATTACGGAAATATGCTCGAGAATGCGCGCTTTATTGCGCCCAAGAAGATATTGCAACTACAGCAAAGATAAGATATAAACCCGAACAAAAATTATATGAAATTGTTTGCTCTATTACTCCAGAAGAAGCTTTATTGCAACCAAGACAAGAACCACCATTTTTGATCATTTGAGAGTATATTCTTAGAATAAATATCTTACTCATAATAATGTTTTAATAATAATCTTTATGAGTTATCCTCCTGGCAAAGGTATAAGCTCTGAAACGAAGATAGTCGACAAAAGGAGGATTAAAGATGTATTTTAGTGAATCTTGTTTGGCAGTATTCTTCTGGTTGTTGTTATTACTATTATGATCATTATTACTTTGCTTATTTGGGTTATCATTATGATCATTATTCTGAAGTTGGTGGCAATATCCTAAAAGAGCTGCATGAAATATTTGTTGCGCTGCAGGATGGCGCAGCACTAATGGATTAGCATCGTTTAAATTATTGTATTTAAGAAAAGCCAATAAACCTAGATGATAAGCTTGTTCTTCTCGATTGTGTAGACTGCAGCGAGCCAAAACTTGAAAAAAATCTTTACTAGTGCTAAAGTAAGTAAGCGAGTCCCTTATTTCTTCTGGAAATACTTTTTCTTCGAGAAAAAAACCTTGTAAAAAGCTGTGATATGCAGAAGACTCAGAGTTATTTATGAACCTTTGTAATAAAAGAGGTAAGGGTGGAATTTCTTCTTTTATTTTAGAACTAAAGCCGCGTTTATGCCCTAAGAAATAATTACGATCTAAATTGGTTAAATGTTGAACCAAACGTCCATCTGAATAACCTTGACGATACTTATCTAAAGAAACCAGATTTAATTCTAAAGAAGGATAATCATTTCTTTCAATAGTTTCAGTACAAACTGATTCTAGACCCATTATTATTCTCCAGTTTCTTTAATCGCTTTGATTACCTAATGTTTTGACCAAAAGGTCTCACCCAATAGCGCAAAGCATATATTTAAATAAAGATTAGTAATGCCAGTTATAATACTTTATGGAATAAAAGTCCCACCCTAGGAGGATATTGAAAATGTCAAAAAAAAATAAATCGTTTCAACCACATAATATTTCTGTTAAATCGCCAAATAAATTGCCAAAAGTTACTGATAATTATAAACCAGTTTCTGCTGAGAAAGGAG
>JACPCC010000122.1 GCA_016179995.1 Candidatus Woesearchaeota archaeon
ACTATCATTTCTGGCTCCCAAAAACGATCGTTGTCGTTTTTGTGGATGCAAAAATTTCGCCATAAATGGCGAGGTTTTACACCACGAAATTTTTTGCATAAAAATATTACTTTCTGGGGTAAAACTACTCACTTTACTCAGATTGTGGAAAATTTTAAGGTAGATTAAGAGGGGTTTATAACTCTTCAAGTAAGAGAAAAAGTAAGAAAAAATGATAAAGTTATCGAAGGAGTTTACTAAATATTAAAATATTGTTTCTTTAGATATAGACTTTTCAGAAAGAAAACCATTAAAAACCAAGCCTAATTAATATTACTTCATGGTTGATTATAATCAAAAAATCAAAGAATTTGAAGATGAACTAAGAAAAGCTAAGTACAATAAAGCTACACAAGGGCATTTTGGCTTAGTTAAAGCTAAAATAGCTATGCTTAAAGAAAAGCAGACGCAAAGAGTACAGAGCAAAACCGGTAAGTCTGAACATGGTTATTCTGTCCGTAAATCTGGAGATGCAACTGTTTTATTGCTGGGTTTCCCGTCTACAGGTAAATCTACTTTGATGAATAAACTTACTGGCACAAAATCAGAAGTGGCAGCCTATGCCTTTACGACACTTACAGTTATTCCTGGAATGTTGGAGCACAAACAAGCTAAAATTCAGATTTTAGACGTTCCGGGCATTTTAGCGGGTGCTGCTTCAGGCAAAGGGAGAGGAAAAGAAGTTTTGGCTGTCATTAGAAACGCCGATTTAGTTTTGGTGGTTGTAGATATTCAACATCCCGAGCATTATGGAGCAATTGTGAAAGAAGTTATAGATACAGGAATTAGATTAAATAAGACTAAACCTGAAGTTTTCATTAAAAAGAAATCGAAAGGCGGCTTGCAGATTGGCAAGACTGTGCCTCTTGAAGTCGATGATGAAACATTGAAGAGTATTTTACGTGAATTTAAAATAAATAATGCAGATGTTTTAATCCGCAGCAGATTGGATTTAGACGATTTTATCGATTGTATTGAGGAAAATAAAAAATATCTGCCAGCCATTGTTTGTGTGAGTAAAGCTGATTTAGTCTCTTTGCAAGAAGCAGAGGAGATTAAAAGAAACTTAAAAGCGGATATTTTAGTTTCTGCAGAAACGGGTTCGAATATTGAAGCATTAAAAGATTTAATCTTTAACAAATTAAATTTTATGCGTGTTTATATGAAAGAACCAAAGAAAGAAGCAGATTTAAACGTGCCATTAATTATGATTAGCAATTCCACTATCGGGGATGTTTGTAGTAAATTACATCGTGATTTTGGTAATAAATTTAAGTTTGCCAGAGTATGGGGCAAGTCGACTAAATTTCCTGGACAGAAACTGATGTTGAGTCATGTTTTGCGGGATGGAGATATTCTAGAGATACATTTGAAGTGAGAAAGATCAAACAATTTGGTTTTGCAATTACTAACAAAATAATAGTACCATTAAAACGTTAAATTTAAATTCTTTAGAATTATGGTTCAATTAATGAAAAGAATCCATCTTCACTTGCAAGCCCTTCTTCAAAAAAGTGCTAAGCGCAACACCATTGCTTATATTTTAGTAATAAGTATTCTGGCCTATACTTTATTTATATCTCTAACTATCCAAAAAGTGTTTTCATTCAAAGTAATTGATTTTAAATTACTGATTCTTCTGATTGTTGGCTTAATTATTCCCCTTGTTATTTTCTTTTTGTTTGTCAATGTGCTTCTGCCTGAGATCAGAAATCTCTATCATACTAAGGACGGTTTGGGAAAAGGGCTGCTAAAACGGACTTGGTCTATTTTTGTTTTTTACTTACTTACGGGGATTCTCATGCAGTTTATAGTAGAAAAAACTGTATACTGGCTTACTTCTTTAGAACAGGCTGAACCTGGAATTTCTGCCATTTATGCCAATATGCTTACTCCTTTGTTGATTTTCTTTGTCAGGAAATCTGGAAACGAAAGTATATTTCGGGATGTTCTTTATGCCAACCTGCTGTTCATACTTTTTTTCTTGGCAGTTGAAATTCCTGTAGGGGGATTCAAACCACTTCACCTTCGCTTCTTTGTCACGATTTCTGGAATTATGATCCCTACTTTGTTTTTTACAGCACTAGACGTGCTTCTTCCTCGCGATAAGATAAGGGGATGGTTTAAGTGAACGAAAGTAGAGTATTCAAATGGATTGGAATTTTAATTATGATTTCTTCTTTCCTTAACTTTAACCCAGAACTAATAATCATATAATTCACACAAAAACTTCCATTACCTTAGCTTTTACACCATACTTCAATAGTAAGGGCAGAATTTCTGGTTTGTGTCTTATCGGTATTAGTATGCTACTTTTACCTAACTTCTTGCCCTCAAAATGAGTTAATAATCCAGCGTACTGTTTATCATGCACTTTAAACCCATAAATTTTGTTTAAGAAAGCGCCCCTATTTTTGGCAATACTATCCCAATAAACCAATAAGTAATGTTTAACTCCAGAAGGTAATTCTTGGGCTTCATAATGCCCATACAAAACAATTCCCGTAGAAGCGATACTAGCGTAGAGGTCTTTCCATTCTTTCAACATACCCATCTTTAAGCTGATTTTTTGATTTATATTTTTAGCTTTGAATAATAGAGCTTCCCGACTGGAATAAAACTCTTCTTTTTTCTTCTCCATCTCTTTCTCTGTCTGTTTGCTTTTCTTTTTTAGTTCGATGAAAATATCTACGTCACTCTCTTTTGTGGCTTCATCACGAGCTACTGAGCCAAAAAGAATTATTCTTTCAATTGAATCTCTCGTCTTCTGGCTTAGATTATTCATCAAGAAAGCTGTAAAATAACTAGCGTAAGCTTTTAACATTTGGCCAACTCCTTTAATTTGAAAAATAAGTTTATTTTTTCTTGGATAATACTCTCGGAAGCAGGAGCACCGTAAGCTAAATCATCTCTTTTAGTTTCAATTTTGAGAGCAATTTCTAGTAATTCATCTAATTCTGGAAAGTTGTTAAGAGGAGAAACAACTTGGTTTTGCAGTTGTTGAAGTACTTTATCTTTCTTCCGTTTGAACCACTCATGATTAATCTTGGCTCCTTCTTTGATGACATTTAGGCGATGTAAATATAATTCAATTATTGTAGCTGTTCCTAAAGATAATAAAAAAGCCAGTCTGCGTTGATGAGCGATTAAACCGCGAGGATCTTTTAGAGCCGTAGCTATTTCATCCAAAACTTCGTTCAAGCATTCTTGATGTTTTTCTGGGCGCATGTTTTAAGTCAATTATCTTTTAATCGTTAAGACGCTTGTCTTTTTAAAACTTTTGTTATTAAGACAGATGACTTATAGTTATTAAGACGAGTGACTTAATAGTAATTTAAACTAAATGGTCACTGTTCTCTTTTTTTCACTGGGGGGGTCACGCTTGTTTTTATATTAAAACCTATTTCTATCTCATAAGAAGAGTAAATAAAACAGTTTAAACAATGAGGTGAAATGAAAATGAAGAAGATGATATTAAGTATTTTGTTAGTAATTAGTTTATTTCTGATTGCTGGTTGTGTAAAACAAGCTAGTGAGGGTGCTACAGAGAAAGGTGCACTTGCGGGTCAAGCAGTAACTACTGCTTCTTTGCCCAGTGGTATCTATTACGGCTGTCGTGAAGCAGTTGGTTCTACATCAGGATGGGGAACGAATCTTTATTCGACTATTCCAACAGTGCTTACTAATTCAGTAACGGTTTCATGTAATCCTGGTGAAGGAATACTTATCAATCATTTCACTTGTAATCCTAGGTTTTGGTATCAAAAGTTACCAGTATATGTTAGTGCTGTTTCTCTAACTGGAGAAGGAAGAACACTTACGTGCACAGGTGGCGAATCACAAGGGATACTAAATGTGCTTTGTTGTAAAAAATCATAATCGCCTTCTTAATTTCTTTTCTTTTTATTCTAATTACACTCTCTTATTAAACTATCAAATTAACAAAATACTATTTTTAGTATTTCAACCACAAACTTTAAATATAAAATACTCTTTTTGGTACTAAAATAAGCCAATAATGGTAACTTTAACTTAAATATTAAATTTTGAATACTAAAAATGGTAACTTACCAAGAACTGCTCCAGAGGCAGATAATTAAGAAAATAGAAACTACGGAAAAAGAAAAGTATGTTTCTTTTCATTTCGATAATTATAAGTTTGATTTAGATAGTGCCACCAATTTCTTAGCTGCCAATAATACTAAATATTCAGTTATTGCCGGATACTATGCTGTTCTTAATGTTACTTTGTGGTATTTTGTCAAATTCTTTAATCTTAAGATTAGTGAAGAAGATACAGGAGTCCATACTAACTGCCTAATAGTTTTAGAAAAATTTATTCAAGAAAAAAAACTAAAATTAGAGATTGTTAATTTACTTAATCTTGCTAAAAAAGAGTTTGTTTCTTTTACAATTCTAAAACAGAAGAGTGAAGAAACTTTACCTCTAATGTTAAAGCAAAGTGCAGATAAGCGTAAAAGATATACTTATTATTCAACTGAACGTCGCTTGCCAAACGCATCTGAACAAACAGAAGAGGCTAAGAATTTCTTAGAGAATGTAGTGAAACCATATATTTTTATTATGGAGAAATTAAAATGTTAATAG
>JACPCC010000082.1:0-2912 GCA_016179995.1 Candidatus Woesearchaeota archaeon
TTCTTTAGTTTCTAATTTTAAATCAGTTTGGCCGTAAGCAGTTAAATTAAATAAGGATATAGTATTATTTAAGACAGATTTATTTGTATTTGTGATAGTGATATTTGTGTTGTTGCTATTTGTTTCATTATAGTTTGATGTAGTTATATTAACTTCATTAATGTTTATATTTTCATTCTCTTTTTTTTCATCTTCTTCAGGAACTACGTCAGAATTAGTTCCAGGAGCAATAAGTACTTTCCTTATTCCAGCTGCAGCTGCGGCTTGTAATTTCTCTTTTCCACCGCCGACAGGGCCGAGAACGCCGCCGGAGTTTATAGTGCCTGTAATAGTTGTTTTTTCGTCGTATTTCAAATCTAAAACAGCAATAGTGGTTAAAGCCGCAATAGCCGCGCCTGCACTAGGTCCGCCTACAATACTAGATTTGGCTTTTATAGTATAGATGAAATCATATTTATCACATTCTAAATTAAAATGATGGCAGGCTATCTCTTTAGCAAATCTAGTGCTTATTTGCGTGTCTAGTTTGGTTAGAGGCACAGTTTCTAGAAAGACACGTCCGGAGCCTTCTTTTAACTCCAAGAATAAATCAGCATCACTGCCCATGTATCCGGCAGATGTTTCTTGTACGGCCAATAGTTTTAGATGATAAGACTGGCCTGATTGTGCTAAAGCAGAACTGGAAATAAAAATAATACACAGTACAAATAGTAAAGTTAGTAAAAATAATGATTTAAGATATTTATTTTTCATTTTAAGCAGGAAGTCAAAGAAATGATTATAAAGATTGTGCTGTTAGAGAGTAATATTCAAATTAGGTTTAATAGTTATATGATTAATATTTGGGGTTATATTAGACTGAATCTATCATGAAAAACAATCTGCCTTTAGCTATTGTGGGGTTAGATCCAGGTACTACTACGGCTTATGTTTTGTTAGGATTGAATAAAGAAGTAGTGCATTCTTTTTCCGGAAAAGAATTAGGTTTGAATAAGGTTATCAGTCAAATTATAGATAATTCTCGACCGGTAATTGTAGGCACGGATAAAGCTAAAGTTCCCTCTTTTGTAGAAGAATTTTCTCGTAAAACTGGAGCGATTGTCGTTTCTCCAACGCAGGATTTAGGCCGTGAAGAAAAGAGATTGATGTTATTGGAGATGGGCTTCAATTCATTCAATGGCGATGAGCATGAAAAAGACTGCTTGGCAGCAGCACTTTATGCCTATCGCAGAATTGCTACAAAATTGGAAAAGATTGAGGTTTTTATTAAAGAGAATAATCTAGAGGTAAAAAGAAGGGAATTCTCGGAAATCGCTTTAAAAGAAAACTTAAGTTTTCAAACTATTAAAGAGATGTTAACTAAAGGCGATAGAGGTGATAAGAATGAAGAATCTTTCAAGATAGTCAAAGAAGCCATATTAAATAATAAATTTACCCAAAAAGACCATTTAGTCTTATTGAAAAAGATAAGTAATTTACACTCGGAGAATTATTGTTTAACTAGTAAGATAAAAGAACTAGAGAAACAGTTAAAGCCTTTATATAAAAATAATGAAAGATTGGCTAAAAAAAGCCAAAACTTCAATCAAAAAGTAGATTCATTATTCTTGTTTAAAGAACAACGTTTGAAACAACGAACTTTAGAAGTAGAACAAAAGACAGAAGAAATTGCTAAATTAAAAGAAGAGATTTTGAAGCTGAATAAACAAATTAGCCAGAATAATAAATTGTCATTGATTAAAAAAATAGATAATTTAGGTACAACTGAGTTTGAAAAGAGTGATAAGAGTTTGGGGATTAATGCTGGAGACGTCTTATGGATTAACAATCCTGATATCCACTCGCCATTGATATTAGGGTGCTTGAAAGGCAGGAGTATAAGACTCATTTCAGAGAGGAAATTTCCTACTATTTTAAAAAATTCATTTCAAACAGCTAATTTAGTAAAAGCAGAAATGGTTGATGAAAGTAAACTATATTATTGGGCTGATTCTGTGAAATTAGAAGATAAATTTAAGTTAGAGAACGATATAGTTGAAAAAGTAGTTGAAAATTATAAAAAAGAAAGGGAAAGAATGTATTGAGATTAGGAATTATTAATTATCCTCTTCCTCTGCCTTCTTCAAATAATCCAAATCTTTATACTTTACTTGTACTTTTTTCTTACCGCCGAGAACGATTACTTCACCGACACGCTGTACAATATAACGCTCACCTTTGAACAGAACTGTATCGCCTTTCTTATAAGGCAGAGCGCGAAAAAGAACGGTTAAACGATAGATATTACGCCCATCTTTTCTACTGAATAAACTAGGAGAGACGTTGTAAATGCCGCCAAAACGCTGCTGTAATTGCTGTCCGAGCTGTTGAGCGAACTTATTGTCGCCAAGATAGAAATCCGTACCTGTTTTTTCATGCATAGTCTTAGCTAAGTGTACTTTAGATTTAAGAATCTCTTCTTTAGCAAAATTAGTAACTTCTGGACTAACATCACGCAGTTGTAATATGGCTTCAAAGTAATCTTGATGACGATCTTCTGGTTTGCTTTTTTTCATAATTGCTCATTTAATCAAACTCTTTAAAATACTTTTCTGCTTTAAACGATAATTTCTTAATTCATCGCTGGAAACTGTTTTATTAACTATTCCAAAAACATCGGTTAAAGACATTAATTTTTGACCTTTCCAAGCGTCTTTATACGCAGTAGGAATTTCATTCAAACTTTTAATTTTACCTGAAAAGAAGAACATTTGCTCGCCGCAATATTTCTTAAAGCGCAGTTTTTGTTTCTTTGTTTTTGCCCAGGTTTTGGTATACTTAAAGATAATATTTCCTCTTTGTTTTAGTTCTTCAGTAATGATTGCACCGGTTTCTTCTTTAGTTTCTCTTCTTAAAGCTTCTTCTGGTGTTTC
>JACPCC010000082.1:2929-7524 GCA_016179995.1 Candidatus Woesearchaeota archaeon
AATATGACATAACCATGGGGACTTTTCTGAGCCAAGATAAAATTCTCTTGATAGATAAGATAATCTTCACAATTCTTACGGTAAGGTAAGTTATTTCTGGTAATGACCATCTTCACTCAAATTAGTTTTATTATTAGAATCATTATCACTGGTTTTGTTATTATCATTATTACTATTGTCACTATTATTCTTATGATTATCTGTACTTGATTTATTTTGCAGATACACCATCAATTTATACACTCCCAATAATACAGCTCCGGCTAATACAATTACACCCCAATCTATGTAATCTAACGCTTGGACATGGAAAAGGGCACTTAAAGGCGTATAAAGTATAATCAATTGTAAAACTAAAGATAATACCAAAGCTCCCATTAATGGTTTATTATCTCGTAATCTTAACTTCTGTCCGGAACGAATAGTCTGCAGTCTAATAAACTCAAAGACAATTAAAGAAGTGAAAACAATGGATTGTACTTTTATTTCTCCGGATTTTTGGTATAATAGGAACAAGACAAAACTAACTAAACCCATTAGGCTACCAAAAATAATTATATCTTTCATTAATTTATGAGGCAAGATATTTTCCTGCGGGGGCAAGGGTTTTTCTTTCATCAATTGCGGACTGCCACGATCGAAACTTAAAGCGGTAGCGGGAAGTCCATCTGTTATTAGATTGGTCCATAAAATTTGCACTGCCGTAAGTGGCAAAATAAAACTGCCGCTCCAAATGAATCCGTAAAGTGAAGCTAAGAATAAAACTACAATCTCACCCAGATTACAAGATAACAAGTAATTTGTAAAGTTCCTTATACGACCAAATAGATTACGTCCTTCTTCGACGGCATTGACAATGCTGGCAAAGTTGTCATCAGTCAGAACCATATCAGCAGCTTCTTTACTTATTTCCGTGCCGCTAAAGCCCATTGAAACGCTGATGTCGGCTTTTTTCATTGCTGGGGCATCATTTAACCCGTCGCCAATCATAGCTACAATATGGCCTTTTTTCTTTAAAGCGCTGATTATTTCTAGTTTTTGAGTTGGCGTAACACGGGCAAAGATAGAAATATTCTCGACCTCTTTGTCTAAATCAATTTCAGGTAAATTTTCACTAGATATGGCTCTTCCAGTTATACCTAAACTAGCAGCTAGAGATTTAGCTGTAGCTAATTGATCTCCGGTAATCATTATTACTTTAATGCCAGCTTCGGCGCATTTTTGCAGAGAAGCTTTAGTTTCTTCTCGAGGTAAATCTTTCATGCCCTGCAAACCTAAAAAAATCAGATTTGTTTCTGCTTCATATCTGCTATTATCTCCGGCTGGACTATAACGAAAAGCAAAAGCTAATACACGCAGAGCTTTATTAGCCATGACTTCATTCTGTTGAATAATTTCTCTTTTTAGATGAAAATCTAACCTTTGTATCTGTCCATTAATTAGTATTTTATCACATTTGTCTAAGATTGAATGTGGAGAACCTTTAGTATAATGAATAAATTCTTTTCTAGTATCACGACCTTCATTTACAGAAAGCTGGTGAATAGTGGTCATTAATTTTCTCTCTGAAGAGAAAGGTATTTCTTCTACTCGAGGTTGTGCTTCACGTAAAATCTCTGGCTGTAAGCCTGCTTTTTCAGCAGAAACTAGTAAAGCCCCTTCAGTTGGATCTCCTAAAAGCATCCTTGTATTTTCATGTAAAGCAAAATGGGTATCGTTGCAAAGAATGCCGGCTTTAAATAATGGTTCAATATTTTTTAATTCTGGATTATCTAATGCTTGTCCATCTTTAAGGATTGAACCTAAAGGATTAAAACCTGTACCAGTTAGTTCATAGACTTGTTTATTAGCCCAGATTTTGCTTACCGTCATTTGGTTGAGCGTCAACGTTCCGGTCTTGTCAGTACAGATGATGCCTACACTGCCCAAAGTTTCTGCCGAAGGTAGCTTTCTAATTAGAGCTTTTCGTTTAGCCATGCGATGCGCTCCCAAAGCTAAAGAGATAGTGATGACCGCCGGCAAACCTTCAGGAATAGCGGCAACAGATATAGCCATAGCGATTAAAGCAATTTCACTCCAGGGTTGTCCAGACAATAAACCACTAAAAAATATAATCAGAGCAATAATTAGTACTAATATTGTAATTTTAAATCCTAAATCCTTAATTTTGGCTTGTAATGGGGTGCTTTTCATATCGGCTTCTTTTACTTGACGAGCAATTTTTCCAATTTCTGTCCTCATACTTGTATTGATTACGATAGCTTGACCTCTACCTCGAGAAACTGCGGTTGAAGAATAAACCATATTTTTTCTTTCGGCAAGGGGTGTGTCTTTATGTAGAACGTTGGCATGTTTGTCTATGGGCAAAGATTCACCAGTAAGTGCGCTTTCGACTGTTTGCAAGCTATGCACTTCCATTAATCTAGCATCAGCAGGAACAACATCACCGGCTTCTAATATGATAATATCTCCTGGTACAAGATAACGACTTTCAATTTTTTGTTCTACATTATCACGTATGACTCGCGCTAGATGCGGTGCTGTTTTTCTTAAAGCAAGAAGAGATTTTTCCGCGCGATATTCTTGAAAGAAACCCAAAGTATAATTTAAGATAACTATTAGACTGATGATTAAAGCATCCATCTTTTCGTTTAGAAAAAGAGAAATACCAATTGCAGCTAAAAGAATCCATAATAATGGGCTGCTTAATTGACTTAAAAAAATTCTCAAAGCTGGAAGCTCTTTGTCTTTCTTTATCTCATTGAAACCAAAACGGCTTAGTCTTTCTTCCGCATCAATTTTTGTTAAGCCTTTGAGCGGTGTACCTAAAACAGAACGAACTCTATCCACCTCTTCATGATGCATTTGTTAGGTTAAGGAGAAGAGGTATAAAAAGCTTTGGTGAGTTAAGATTTAAAGAATAGGTTGTAGAATTATTGTTTAAAGAAATCTTCTATTCTTTGGTAAAGATCAGCAGTACAGCCGGCTCTTGCTTGCTCAAGTCCTTTTTCTAAAAGTTCATCCTTATTTTTAAGAACTGTTTTTATACTTATTAATTCTTTTGTTAGCTGTTCTACTCTTTGGCTATAATCCATTTTATCTTTTTCTAAGTTATCAATCAATAATTGACTTGGTTGGATACTCTGTTTAAGATTTGAGGTCTCTTTTTCTAATAAAGATAAATTTTTTTCTAAGTCTTTTATTTTTTTAGAATTATCTTTATTTTTTTCTTTTAACTCATCAATTAAAGATTCATCTGCTTGATATATATCTCTCTTTAGAAATAAATAAGTTATTAATTCTACTGGTGAAATCAATATTAGGTTTGTTATAGCAGTATTATAAGATAATGAATCAGGGCTATTTTTAATTTCTCTTTGTTTCTCAAAATCACCTTTTGGAACACTAGCATAAGCTTTATCTACTTTCTCTTTCAAAGACATAAGTTCATCTATTTTTTTAGAAAAGTCGTTGTAATCTATTTGTGGCATAAATGATTAATCTATTAAATAGTTTATATTGTTATTTAATCTTTAAAATATAGGTTTTAAGCAATATTTTACCAGACAAATAAAGTGCCAATAGTAACCTTTATAAGAAATGGCTTCTTACTAACTGATTATAATTAGATTAAAAGTTTAAGTAAAAGACTTAATTAAAAAACAGGTGAAATAAATGTTAGTCTTTGGCATAGATGTACCATTGGTTGAAGTAATGTTAGCTATGCTTATTGTCATCTTTGTTGTTCTTCTGGAAACTATCGTTATCTTGGCTTTACTGACCAGACAAACCAATAAGATTAAGAAGTTAAGTGAAGCTGTGGAAAGGATATCTCATGGCCTAGGTGAAGTAAAGAGTTCTGAGAATAAGATATTAGATGTGTTAAAGAAAAAGAAGTAAATATTTATTTAGATTCATAAGTTTAGAATAATACTTCAGGGAAATATTTTTATAGTTAATGTGTGCCAGAAAATTAGTGGTTGATAAAATTTATTTGGCATCTGGTATCTGTGGTTCTGTATTAAAAGAGGCTTATGATCCAAATACTAAGATTTTTGATAAGTCTAAGTCTAGAATGACTGAAAGAGAAACTTTTCATGCAGCAAGATTAGGAGAAGCTTTATCTATTCAAAATATTTTAAATGATGGCATTAATAATTTAGAAGTAATACTCAAGAAAAGTGTATTTGATCCTGAATATTATTTAGGGGTTGCAGCAAACTATGCATGGTATAGATCTTCTGGTCTTAACCCCACTATCCTTATTCTTAATCTTCCTGGATGTTTAAAAGAAGAAATAGAATATAAAGTTAATCCAACTAATGGTGAAACATTCTATGAAATATCTCTGGGAGTTGTAAGAATAGATTATTTATTTAAAGTGAAATCACTAAAGCGAGAGAGAAGTGGAGTTGCTAGTTTTGGATTAGAGCGTTTGATAATTTAGTATTCTAACCATCTATTTAAATTAAAACGATAAAATAAAGTAAAAATTATAATATTTAAATAAAGAAAAATTAAAATTACTTCTTGCCGCCAGCACCAGGAGCGGCTTCTTTCTTCTCTTCTGGAGCCAATTCATCAACAATAGCCAG
>JACPCC010000082.1:7569-10254 GCA_016179995.1 Candidatus Woesearchaeota archaeon
AGCCAGAGGTATTCCTGCATCCTGCATTCTAGCTCTGATTTTACGTTTCTCTTGACCTTCCATTTCTTTAAGTATACTCTTACCAAGAGCTTCGAATTCAGCACGACGTTTTTCCATTTGTTCTTTAAGTAATTTTTTCTTAGCTTCAATTTGAGATTTTTCTTCAGCAGTTAATTCCGTGCGTTCATTCTTAATTTCTTCATCAAATTGACCTGCAGCCACTGCTCTTAAAGCATCAGGTGCAGACATACCTTCAATTAAAATGCCCATGGATTGACAGCTGCCTATAACTTCTCTAACTCTTGCTTTAAGGTCTTTTCCTGATAAATCGCCTTCTTTGATCTTAGCAACTTTGATAATTTGTTGAATCATTAAATCAGCTACTTTGTCTGTTAAAGGGTTAGCCGCTGCTTTCTCCAAGCCAGCTTCTTTTTTAATTAAAGCAGCTGTAGGTGGAGTGCCAATTTCAATTGAGAATTCTTTAGAACTAGTATCAACTACAACTTTGACAGGCACTTGCATACCTTTCAATTCAGCAGTTTTTTTGTTAATTTCAGCGATGACTAAACCAATATTCACTCCAGTTGGACCCAGTGCTGGACCTAAAGGAGGTGCTGCTGTAGCTTTACCGCCTTCAATTAATGTTTCAACTGTTTGTTTAGCCATATGTTTTATTGCAGAAAAGGTGTTTATTTATATAGTTTTTGGTAGGAGAAGTAATGTTTAGAGAGAATTATCTTAAAATAGGTATTTGGAACTATTTTTTCTCAGCTAAATGTCAGCTAAATGCTTCATCTTCTTATCTATTTTTTAATTTGCTTAATGTCTTCTACTGAAATCCAAGCAGACATGGATCCAAAACCGGATTTATCTATTTCAAATGGATATATTTGTTCTGGATTCTTTAAGAATATGAATATAGCATATTTCTTTTCTTTTATTTGTTCAAAAAATGAAGATAATTTTTCTGATTCTATACCTATATCTAGGTAGTAGGTATCAAGCAGATCTCTTATCTTTTTAGAAGTTAAATTAGAAAATTGCAGTACTTTATTTACAGTAGTTTTTATACTAACAGGAGAACCTAAATCCTTAAAGTAGACTATCTCTTCAGCTTTTATTTTATTCCAAGGAGTATGTTTATATTTGTACCAGCGTGACTCTATGGTCTTTTGACCAGAGATTATTTTATTAGTCAATCCCCAAGACTTTTTCATAATAGCAATATGTTCCATGCTTAATTAATTGTTAAGTTTTAATGATTAAGTTTTAAGTAATTTTATAGAGAGAGGTATAATCTATCTTTTATTTCTCATCTATCTTTTAGTTATCTTTTTATGTTTTATAAACTTATACACAAACTATGCACAAACCAGAACTTATATCTTTTATGATCATAATAATTATATATTACTTGTTTTAAAGAAATAATTCTATGTGGGTAACTAAACGTTTGAAACAAGATAAAAAAGTTCATATTTCTTTTGAAATATCCCCTCCACCTTTTGGAAAAGGAAGAGAAAGAGCTATAGAAATATTCGATCAACTTATGCCTTTTGAACCGGATTTTATTTCTATTACTTTTCATCAAGAGATTGTTAAACACACACCAGTAGGGGATAGTAAGTTTGAGCAAGTAATTGAAAAACCCAAGGCTGGAACCATTCCTTTATGTGCACTACTTGAAGGAAAATATGGGATCCCAATAGTCCAGCATTTGTTATGTGGCAGTTTTAATAGAGAAGAAACGGCTTATGCACTTAAAGAGATGGCTTATGTTGATTTAGAAAATGTCTTTGCTTTACGAGGAGATCCTTTAATCGCACAAGGACAGAAACAATTTATCCCGGAAGAAAATGGTCATCATTATGCTTCTGAATTAATAGAGCAAATTACTTTATTTAATCGCGGAGAGCATTCATTAAATGGAGTACGTGAAACAGTAAAAACTAATTTTTGTATAGGGGCGGCCTGTTATCCAGAAAAACACTATGAATCTCTTAATAAAGAATATGATTTAAGCAAGTTAAAACAAAAAGTAGAAAAAGGAGTTGATTACTTAATCACACAGATGTTTTATGATAATCAGGCTTTTCTCTCTTTCTCTGAACAAGCTAAAGAAGCAGGGATAACAATTCCGATAATACCAGGATTAAATCCACTGGTTAGTCAGAAAGACATTTACGATCTGCCAAGAGTTTTTCATATCAATATTCCTCAGAGATTAGTAGAGATGGTGGAAAATGCCAAAGATGATTCTGAAGTAAAAAAAGCTAGTGTAGAATGGCTTACGCAACAAGGAGAGGAACTGCTAAAAAAAGGGGTTCCAAGTTTGCATTTCTTTACAGAGGGAAGAACTAGTAAAATAAGAGTAGTAGAAGAAGTTTATCACCGGCTATTTGGTTAAAATATTTAATTTTCTAATATACTCATATTTACAATCTAAATTACATGCCCCTAAAAGGTATTATCTTTTTCATTAGTGATAATCTAGCCAATTGGTAAGCAAAGAATAACCGCTCATTAGATAGTTTGTTAGTGCTTTTATCAAGAAAAAAAGCCAGAGTTATTCAATTATAGTAACTATGAAATATTTTCGAACATTAGTTCACAGTTACTAATACACAAAAATTGACGAACAATTTTTGGTACAGAAATTAAGTAGTTTCTTAATTTCTTGTAAGC
>JACPCC010000083.1 GCA_016179995.1 Candidatus Woesearchaeota archaeon
CCACAAGCAATTATTGGTCTAATCGCTGTTGGATTAGGAATGGATATAACTGCTTTTGGTGCAAGTTCTGTAGAAGAAAAAGAAGAAAAAGAGCTAGAGAACTATCTTGCCTCAGGAGCAGTTAGACCACCAACAATTAGCCCCATCAGACCTATTTCTTTGTTTGTCGTAGCTCCTCTGATGACTGTTCAAGGAATAACTGGAGATTACGACCCATCATGGTGATTAGAACAAGCTCCTTATTATGCCTTACTGGCAGGTTTAACTCTAAGTGGAGTAACTATGGGTATGGCTGATGTTTCTAGCTATTTTTCCGAGACTACATTTATTCCTCCAGGAAGCTCAAAAAAGAAATTATGGAGAACTATTTACGAAGGTATTAGTAATAAAATACCTTCCATCAAAACACCTCAGCCAGCAGAAGTAGAAAATAAATATTGATTCTAAAAATAAATGAATGGGGCCGCGAGGAATTTCACGCTGCAACCAGATTAAATTTGATTGCTGGCATTTGAACCCCGGCTTTACCCACCCCAAGGGTAAGTCCTATTGCCTAACTTTTAGATAAACTATAATTATAGTTTCCAGGCTAGACTACGGCCCCAATTCATAGATAACTGTTAGCCTGGGTTTTATAAATGTTTATTAAAAAATATTAAGCATGTAGTTTAATTCGTCAAAGAGCAACGATAGATTTAAAAATAAATAGCTGATTAAATAAATATGGTTAAAGAAATAAGATTATACACCAATAAAGATTACTTAGAAAGAGAGGTCATAGAACAATTAAAAGGAACAGATATTGCCGTAGTTGTTGATCATACTAACTTAGGAAGATTTCTAGACCCCAGTTTTACTGATCATAATGGAAATAGATATGTTGGTAATAGGCCACTGTATGAATTTATTGATAAGATTAAGTCTGGTGAAGAAAATCCAGTTTTAGATAATCCACTTGGAAGAGCCATGGAAAAAATTAAATCCTTTGAAAGAGTCAATCCAGCATTTAAGAACCAAGAACTATTTGGAGATTATTTTTCATAGAGACTTATTTTTGAGATAGATAATTAAATACTAAGACCAAAATCCATCCTAAATTCTTTACCACAATCTTTAAATCCCAAATCTGTATAAAACTTATGTACTTTATCTTTGCCATATCTAGAAGTACAAAGTAATTTATAACAGCCTCGTTTCTTAGCTTCTGATATCACTTTCTTTACTAATTCTTTACCACATCCCTGACTACGATATTTTTCATTAATAAAAACGTCTTCCAAAAAACCAAAAGGCTCTTTATGCAGATCATTTTTTAAAACATATAAAAAAGCATGACCAATTTCACTACTATCTTTAATTAGTGATATTCTAATTCCAAGTACAGACAATTCTTTTTTATCAAATAGTAGTTTATCATCCATAAAACACCAACAAACAATTAAACCAGATATATCCCTTCTAACGCTTTCTCTATAATTCCCCGGCAATTATCCATCTTAGTAATCAAATGATAACTAACTGAAGCTTTCTTCACTTGCCCAATCCTATCCAGAACTTGCATGTAAAAACGGATTAAATCTCCTTCTAAGAAATCAGTGTCTTCTAAAACTGCAAAAAAACTTTTCCCATTATAAACTGGAGATATCAAACTAGTAATCTCCGGCAAAGATAAAAACTTTCTCTCTTTGGCTAAAGCCTCATTTTTAAGCAGCATTCCCGTCAGCTTTTTCAATTGTTCATTACGTACAACTTTTTCTAAACGACGTCTTTCACGAGGTTCATAAACCAAAGCAGCCAGAACTAAAAGAATTTGGTATTCGTCCATCTCTTCTGCCAAACCAGTAGCAAATACTTCTCCCATACTAATTTCATCGGCAAATACCTTAGCTGAAAAATGGCCTTTATCAGTCAAACCACTATCATCAACATAACCTAACTTCCTCAACTTGCGCACAATACTCTCGTAGCGAGCCAGAAGCATCTTAGTAGGCACACGCATAAAATTCTTTCCAAATTTTTGATAGGAATAAAAACTTAAACGTAAGATATGTTCTATTTCTTGTGGAGTATGCAAATCAATCAAATTAAGTACAGTATTCACGGAAAGCTTAAACTGCGAATTAATAGGTTCAATATCCTTGGAAGTAATAGCCATAACTTCTTCATATTTAAACGTCGGACGATGAATCATGCTCACTACATAACCTACTGTATCAATTCCACGCCTTCCAGCACGACCTGCGATCTGAAAATATTCTTTAGTATTCAAATTCCTAAAATTAAAACCATCGTACTTGCGTAGACTATTGAAACAGACAGTTTTAGCCGGCATGTTTATTCCTACAGCAAATGTTTCCGTCGCATAAAGAACTTTAATTTTTCCTTGTGCAAAAAGCTCTTCTACAGTTTCTTTGATAACAGGCAAAAGTCCAGCGTGATGAAAAGCAATGCCTTGAGAAATAACTTCTCGCATAATAGCTGTAGAAGGCAATTTATTAATTTCTGGAGGCGCTTCACTCAGCTTCTTTAAGAAGTACTCCACAATTTGCGCATCTTTCTTAAACAAATTTTTACGCGCCAGCTCGCGTGCTTTCATCTGACAATCTTTTCTAGAGAAAGAAAAAAATAAACAAGGCATCTTCTCTGGCCCTAAAGAACTAATCAATTCAACATGATTTGGTTCCATGGCTTTTTTATCACTGCCCCATTGCCCTCTTCTTGCTTTTCTAGCTACTTTTCCAGCGTTTTTACCACCATAAAACCTTTTTTGCTCTGCTTCTATCCCAGCTTTAAGCTCATCGAGAGAAACCATCCCCAGATCATAATCATAAAAAGAAGTCTGCAAAGGAACGTTTCTTTTAGTAGTAATTACTGTCTTTACAGTATGTTCTTTGATTGCTGAAATCCAGTCGCTAAATTCTTCAGCATTAGGAATTGTGGCAGAGAGACATAAAAACCTGATATCTTTGGAACTATAAATGATTGATTCTTCCCAGACATAACCACGTTCGATATCATTAATAAAATGAATCTCATCAAATATAACATAAGCCACATTACTTAGATCTGCATCTTTACTAACAGCCATATTGCGATAGATTTCTGTGGTCATAATAACAACTTTAGCCATAGGATTGATAACCACGTCACCAGTCATCAAACCGACTGTTTCATCACCATATTCTTTGCAGAAATCGTGATATTTTTGGTTAGAAAGAGCTTTAATTGGCGCAGTATAAATTATTCTTTTACCGCTATTATAATGTTTGCTAATTATAAAATCAGCAATTAAAGTTTTCCCGCTTCCTGTGGGGGCGGAAACAACAACAGACTGATTTTGCTCAATAGCAGCAATAGCTTCTTCTTGAAAAGGATCTAGTGTAAGATTGTGAAACAACATAAAAAGAAGGTTATAGGTGTATATATTTAAAGGTTTAGTGTACGACCGCTCTGTAGAAAAAGTCAAAAAGAGTAAGAGCCTAGCAATTAGTAAGATGGTTCAGGAAGCAGATTTATTCAATAAAAATGGGTTAATACCCCGCAGCTTGCTGCGACCCATTTTTAAGAGTAAAAATCCCTTTTGAATGCCCCACAGCTTGCTGTGGGGATTTTTACTTGATAATATATTTCTCATTCAAACTAAATCATTAACGAAAATCTGCCTCGAACGAGACTTTCTACGGAGCCGTGTACGACAGAAATAAATAGTTAAATGATGTTGTTCATTATATCATAAAAATGCGTGAAACCGTCTCACCATGCACTAAAGTGCATGGTATGAAGTGAGACGGTTTCTAAACAACGCATTTTTAGGAGCTGAGAAATGAAAACTATCATTTCTAGCTCCCAAAAACGATCGTTGTCGTTTTTGCGGATGCAAAAATTTCGCCATAAATGGCAAGGTTTTACACCACGAAATTTTTTGCATAATAAACGATAGGTAGTAAATGATAGGTAACTCAATAAATTAATTTTAGAGTTTACTAATTGTTGGAAAGTCTCAAATATTGTTTTAATAACACAGATAACTATTTTAAGAAAAATTTCAACCGAAGATTATTTAAAATAGATAGTAGAATCGTTATAATCTAAAACATCTAAAATATAAATTAAACCATGGCTAACTACGATCTAGAATTAAACCGTATCATTGAAGAAATTAGGAATAATCAAGCTAAACTAGTTTGTATACAACTACCAGATGGTCTGAAACAACAAGCTGCAGAAATAGAAGAAAAAATAAAATCAGAAACAAAAGCTCAAGTCTTAATTTGGCTTGGCAGCTGCTATGGCGCTTGCTCCGATTGCAAGGCCTTTGGAAAGTTCCGTTTCGAGATCTTTCGCGCTATGGACCGCAAGATCAACTTCGTCACGTAAAAGTGCGTCTTCGATTTCCCGAGTGAAAATGCCGCGCCCAATCGAAGAAAGCCCGCCGCGGCGGATCATGTAGTTCCAGAGTGCCTGCCGGGCCGCGGCGCCGAAAGGGACCTCGCGCTCCTTAGCGCCCTTGCCCATGACGCGGACAACGCCGCTGTGGAAGTCC
>JACPCC010000084.1 GCA_016179995.1 Candidatus Woesearchaeota archaeon
ATCACAAGTATCTGTTCGAGAACAACTTCTAGTAGTCATACCATTAGTGCAAACACTCCACTGTGTGCAATCCCACTTATATTCACATGCAGTTTTAGTAACAAGTGTAGTGGTTCTGGGTGTTGTAGGAGTAGTAGTTGATGCTGTTGGTGTAGTAGGAGTTGTTGGCGATGTAGTTGCCGGCAGTTGTGTTTGTGGTGTACTAGGAGCAGGTAGCGGAGCTGAAGAAGAGATATCTAAATCCACTTTTGTAACTTTATATGGTTGATAGGTTTCGCTTTTAACCGAGATAGTATCGATATAAAAAGCTAAACTAGCTGCAGCAGGTTGTACTCTTAGGATATTAGATGTATCCTCGCCGTAACTGCCCTCGCAATTACCTTGCGCAGTGCAAGAAGGACGTAATATTGTTGATTCCCAAGTCTGTGTTCCAGATTTGACGATAACTTTTAGAGGCGTATTTTGTGTTGCTTTCCAAACCACTTTGCCATAAAACTGCTGATTCTTCAAACTCGGCGGTTCAGCTATAGCTATAAAAGATAAGAGAAATAAAATTAAGACTAGTGAAACAATAAATAAAATGCGCCCCTTTCCTCGACTAAAAGACTTCATCTCACTTCCACCCAATAAGCTTTTCCTGGGATTAAATTACTTGAAGCAGTTAATTCCATGGTAACTTCATTTTTCTGGACTTCCAGAACTTTAGTTATTACTTTACCGGCAGGCACTTTCTTATCCAGTTCTGATTTAGGTATAGCTTTATATCCCGAAGCGCTGATTAGATTCCAACCAGGAGATAGATCAGGTAAACCCTCTGTAAGAGGAGAAGCGCAATCAAATTTAAGTGTCATTGGCGTATTAAGATTTTCTATAGTTTTAATCATGTAACCTTTTTGTACTTCTAACTTTTCAAGATTTGAAATAACACTTGTAGACGAAGGAGTGGACAAAGGACTCCACCATTGTTTAATTTCTCCATCTCCATAAGAATAAACACTATTTACACGACCACTAAAGATTGTTTGTGCTTGTTGCATAGTTAGACCACCAGCAACTGTACAAGGCAGAGAAAACGGCTGCAATTCTACCATAGGATTGAAAGTTAAATTTACAGAATATATGGCAGTTGCACTCTTAAAGAACTCTACCACTGGCAGATTTTCTTCTCTCATTTCATAGAACAAACCATTGCTGGCGAAGATATACTTTTCTTTTGTTGTCTTTCCGTCTGGAAGCACACCAACTAAAGAACTTATTTCTAAAACATAAGGTGTAATTTTATTAGGCGTCAAATTCAATTGGAAAGTTTTAAAGTTAGAACCAGAACGATTTTCTGTCCAAGAATGATTTACTGAGCCTAAACTCATTCCCACAAATTCTATTGGTGAAACCGTAGGCTGACCGGTACTAGTCGTAACATTGATATAAAATACAGTTGGCAATAAACTACCATTAGCCACATACTGAACTTTGTCTGTCAAAGGTGTCCTAAAATCCTGACCAAACAAAGTAAATTTAGAATCACTCGGCGAAACATAGTTAGGATTCTTTACTGTCAATTGTGTGCCCGATAGAGTTAATTGTAAATCAGGAACATTATCTATATCTAAGAAAATATTGCCAGGATCAGATAAGGCTGTGCTTAAGATACCGGCAGAGAGAGGGTCTTCTGGATTGGAGATAAAAAGACTATAATTAACCTCACCGCTTTCTAGCACGGTTGCTGCCATCTTTAAATCCAGTGGCGTAGAAGTAGCAGTAGCGTAAGATCCTTTCATCTTCATCTGCCAAGATGGATTCGTCGCTAAATTGATATTAAATCCTTCCTGCCTATCTAAATCTAAAACGTCCAAAGCCGGACTATTTAATGTTGCAATCGCTTTACCGCCAAGAGGCACTTTAAAGACGGAAAACAAAGTAGCAATGATAATGATGATAGCTAAACCTATAGCCCAAGCTGCGCCATGCTCTTTAAAGAAACTCTTTTGTTCATGAGCTTTTTTATGATTTTTATTATTCTTTTTCATGAGTCTTACCATCATTTAGTTATTTTAATTATTAATCTACTAGTAGAGTCTGTAGGAGTTTCTAAATTCACATCGACATTAATCAAATCTCCGTTGGATAATAAAACAGGACGTCTTTGTCCTTGTGGTATCTTAAAGGAATAGATTATATCATTCGTAGCCGTATCAATAATTTTAACTCTTACAAACTCTCCTCTATCACTACTGCCTGGTTCTAGACTTGCACTGATAGCATAAACCTCTTCTTTATTGATGGAGGAAATGAAATTTGTTTCTTCGATAGTTGTAGGGTTATCATTAACTGCTAAAGTAATTCCAGCTGTGCCTAATAATTCTTCCTGCTCTTTACGGATACTTAAAGTAATTTTATAATCCACTAAGCTCTGTTCTAACTTATAGAGATTAGTACCTATAGCAATTCGTCCGGTATTTGCTCCTTCAACTGTGCTTAAAACACTTATCGGTCCGAAGCTTTCTTTAGCTGCTGAGATATTGCGGAAAGTTAAAGCTGAAAAACTAGAGCCGTCAATCTCAAAGTAACGATCGCCGAGTTTAATAGCCGGGTTCTTTTTGGCAATAATATTAGTAGTTAATTCTCTCCAAGAGATTTCTGTTATTTCAGCACTATTTTGGCTTAAATCCACACCATCGCCTAAAACATATTGAAAGACTACTTGTTTCTTTCCGCCCACTTTTCCACGATAGGTAACAACTGTATTTTCTACTTCTAAGAAATCACCGATAGTTAATTCTTCTGTAGTCTCTTCACCATCTTCTTCCGTACAGAATAACATAAAATTAGTAATACCAGCATCTATATCCGGTTCATCACAATTGCGATAGTTATTGCCCGGAATAGTAGTACTTACAGTTCCGTCTTCAGCGTACACGACTTCTTTCAACTGCAACTTACTTACTATTGGAGAAGTTCTTGCCGGCAATTCTGCTCTATATTCTTTAACCGGATCAAATTCAATAATAGTTTCTTCCGATTTAGGTACGAAGTAGAACTCAGCTTGCTGGTTGTTTAAATCAACAGTGTTGAAGTGTAACTTAATTTCTCCGCTCTTACCTGCTTTTTCCAAGTTAAAGGTCACTTCCTGCGTTGTTTTCGAGTACTTTCCTTCAATATCTTTTTCTGTTTCACCTAATAAAGTTAAAGTCATGGCTTCACGTTTAAAGAAAGTTAATTTATCATCGCTCTTCCAGCGTTCGTTATGTTTCAATAAGTAATAATTTCCATCAACACTTAAAGCTAAACGACGACCACGAAGTAAAGGGATGTAAAATGCTTCATCAGTTATTGGATGTGTTTGGATTTGATAACTCCCAGATGCACCTAATTGATATAGTTTGAATATCTCAGCTTGTTTTGTATGATAAGTTTGTTTGCGTTCTTCATCTTTATTTTCATAAAAAGTTTTATAGTAAAAGAGAGTTTGACTATCAACTTGTGGTTCAGCTAAAACTAACCTCTTAGAGTTACTAGCACTATTAATATTAATCACCATTTCTTCTTTAGCTAGGGCATCATCATCTGAACTCAATGTTATTTTTCCTAAAGGATTTTCCCCCATTAATTCTACCGAACTATAAGTATCAATGGCGGTTTCCAATTGCTCAGCTAAATCCACTTTGTTGTCAAAATCAGTATCCGCAGAAACTTCATATTGAGCTTCTGGTGTTTGGATTCTTTTCACGGTGAAACGTATTAATCTCTTATCTTCACCTGTAACATCTGCAAACCGCTCTGCTGGAAGAATAAAGATAGCTCGTTCATCATCTGCTTGCGGCAAAGGTCTTGGCAATTTAGGATTAGATAAAGCAGTAATTGTTAAATCATTTAAGTCATCAAAAGGTCTAGGCGGGTGAGATAACAAATAATATTCCTCTACCCCCTCATCTTGGACCATGAAGCCATAACTTCTTCCACCAACTAAATTATTAGAAAACATCGTTCCTTCTTTAGTTTGCGGTCCAGCAGGAGCCGTTCCTGGAGTGAGATCATCTAAACGATAGACATGGACCATTTTAGGCGTAGTTCCAACTTGTTTATTATAGAGGAAAAGGAGATTAGTGTCAAGCCCACCAATACGGCCCAATATTTCCGTTCTAGCAGCATCAGTTAAATCAGTTCGAAGATTAACATCATCAATTATAGTTTTTGTCCTCTTAGGTTTTGCCGCTTCTAAAGCAAATAATTTCTTTCCGGAAAGAGCATCACAAACTGTAACTACATTAACATCTTGTACGTCAAAAGAACAAACTTTTAAACTAACCGTGCTGGTTCCACCAAAACTACTAGTGGAAGTATTGGTAAAAGTGACTTCATATAAGTTAGTTAAATCTGGTGGGAAGCGTGTCAATTCAAAAGTTAAGAAACGAGGTAATTCTGATGTAAGTGTAGCAGCAGAAGGTTGAACCGTAACCTCCGCAGTTACACCAA
>JACPCC010000085.1:0-954 GCA_016179995.1 Candidatus Woesearchaeota archaeon
CATTAGTGCCGTGAAGCTTCTCGATGGCCATTACTTTATCATCAGTAAAGACCCATTCTAATCCAGGAGTTATTTCTGGTGTAACTATATATTCTCCATCGATTTCCTTGCGGATGAATGGTGAGTCTAATTTATCCATATCTTTGATAATCATTTTGCATAACCCCTATTAAGAAAAGTAAGCTTTGTTGTCTATTTAAATTAATATGATAAAAATATGTGGGCGGCAGGATCAAATTACTCTTTACGAATTTTAACATACGTATCAAATATTTCACATAAAGCGTTTTCCAATTCTTTTATCAGAGAGGAATCTAAAAAATGAGAAAAATGTTCTGTAAGAAAATAGGAATGTTTATTATTGTATCGCAAAAGAATGACTCCATGATGATTCTTAAGTGGATATGAAGCAAAGTCTTTGTCTAAGGTGATTATCACTCTTTTTTCTTCTCTGGAAATAGCCATTACCCTGCTGTCTTTAATTCCAGTTAGCCTTTCTTCTTTTAAGTCTTTTACAGAGTGTCCTTTTGCTCTAATGACTGTAACTAAAGAAACTGGGATATTTTCATCAGTTAGAAACCGCATTTTTCACGACCTGTACGGGAGAGGAGAAAGAGACGATGTCTTCATGTTCTAATGAACTTTTGGCGTATTTTATTGCTTCTAAAATCTTTTTTTTAGTTAAATGAGGATATTCTTTGATAATATCATCTATAGACATCCCGGAAGATAATAAATCCAAAACTAATTCTACTGAAATTCTTGTACCGGCGATAATAGGCTTGCCTTTTAATATGTCCGAATCAATTATAATTGCCATCATAAGTAATAATCAACTCAATTTTATAAATTTATCGTATTTGTTTAGCAATTCGGCGGTCTGTTTTCCTCGCCCCGCTATAAATGTGTAGTCGGTGGAAAATAATATGTTTAGTTTATCTGGCTGGGAACTCA
>JACPCC010000085.1:975-5443 GCA_016179995.1 Candidatus Woesearchaeota archaeon
GGAAAATAATATGTTTAGTTTATCTGGCTGGGAACTCAAACCATCTGACGAATGGTTACGCTCGGAAAACTCATTGACCGCGCCGAACTAAACAAATACAATTTATCTTAAAAAAATATGTGGGCGGCAGGACTTTCAAGCCTCAATCTAATTTTCGCGGTGGGTTACAAGTAACCCGCCCAACTCGCCTAGATTGCTGGCATTCGAACCTGCGAAGGGACTAACCCAATAGGTGTCTTGATATTAATATTAAAATATTAACACCCCTAAGCCTATCCCATTTGACCGCTCTGGCACGCCCACAATAAGTTGCTCAGAATGAAACCACTATTTATACTTTTCTGAAAAAAAATCTGAGGATCAGCACACAAAGGAAACGAAAACTAAAAAGGTAATACGACACTTTCAATCTATCCAATCTAAAATAAGCAATTGACTTCCATAAAGATTAAAAATAGGGGAATTCTGGAGAAAGTATGAACAAATTATCAAAAATATCAATTATAAGTGTTTTAGCTCTTTTAACAGCAGTTTTATTTCTGAGCTCTTGTAATATCACAGGCAATGTGGTAGCGGATGATAAATGCTCAACTCTACTAGATACAGCTAAAGATAATTGTTATAGTGAAGCTGGCAAGTGCAGCAAAATTGAAAATCAAGCGTTTAGGGACAGCTGCGTAGCTGGTTTAGCCAAACTTAAAAATGATGATGCAGTCTGTAAATTAATTGTTTCTGAAAAAACTAAAGGCTATTGCCTTGCTCAATTGGCTGGTATTAATGATAATAGAGAGTTATGTACTAAAATAGAAGATAGTTATTGGAAAGATAATTGTAATTATGAATTGGGCATTAAAGATAATAAAGCCAATTATTGCGCTTTGGTAGGTAATTCTATCCAAAAAGACGAGTGTTACGGACGAGTTGCTTTAGCTACAAACGATAAAGTTATTTGTGAATATTTTGTAGATAGTAGTAAACGTGATTTCTGCCTCTTGCAGATTGCTCTTAATTTAGAGGATGTACAAACTTGCCAAGAATTAAGTAAACCGATGTCGAGAGATATCTGCCGTAAGAGATTAGCTTTAGAAACGAAAGATAGGTCTATCTGTAATTTGATTGGTTTCACGCCAGTTAGAGAAGAATGTTTAAGGTATGTTTAGAGTTTTATAAGAAGTATTATTTTCTGGACCCATATAAATTTTCTTGAGGAGATTATTTATTTCTTTTAAAATGGTTTTAATAGTAAATTGCAGATAAAAAGTTCCAATATTTTTACAATTTACTATAATTTAGATTATTTTATAGAAAATAACAGTTGTATAGAAGATAATTGTAGTCTAGAAGATAATAAATATTACAACACAGCAAAATAAAACAATAAAAAAGAATATTTAATGTTTTCTTGTTGCAGAATTAGAATACTTCTTCTTTACATTGGTATGTGATTTGTAACTTCTTTTCTGAGCTATGGCACCAAACCCACAGGAAGCACAACGTTTTTTTCTTTTATGATATGATGTTCTTCCACAACGTCGGCAGCGAATATGAGTTTTCTTTCCACTTTTTCGTCCATGACTGGCTGTTCCTTTCATTTTTGTAAACCTTAATAATTTTTGTTAGTATTATAGTTGATGATTATTTTTTACTATTTTAAGTTATTTAAATTTGTTAAATAAAAAAATAAATTCTCCGGCAATTTATGCTGGAGTGATTATGGTTATAGTATCACCACGGATAAATACTGTACCTAGTCGGCGTTTAACTTCTCCATTGTAATATTCATCAGCATCTTCTAATACGATATTGATATGTATGTCAAAAGCTTTTATCTTTCCAACATAACGGTAACCATTCTTCAGATCAACCATGACGGTTTTGTTTCTGGAATAATTTAAAGTATCTAACGGTCTTGCACCTTCGTCCATTTTAATTGCACCCCCAATATAAAAATTTTAAATAACTATCCAGAATGAGCGTGCTATATAAATGTTTTGCTTTTTAGTAGCGAAGATTAATTTGTCTTGAACGACTATTCACTACTAAATATAATGGACATAACTATTTAAATTGAGATTTAGGTCCATTAGTTTTCTTGGGGCTAATTAAATTTTTCACCATCTTTGCAATTGCTAATGAAGAAGTCAAACCCGGAGAACAAATTCCCGCCAGATTAATCATCTGTGGATATTTCTCATCGGGAAAAATATGAAAGTCTGAATAATTAGACAACACGGCCTGAATTCCAACTTGATGATAGCGCAAGTCTTCTAACTGAAGAGCTGGAAAATAAGATTTAACTTTTTCTAAAAACAAGGAGTGAGATGCAAGGTCTGAAGCAAAGTCGTCTAGTCTTAGCTCAGCACCACTTTTTCTGTTTAAAGGACCTACGGTGATTTCTGAACCTAACTGAAAATTGTAATTATTGTTGACATCTAAAGAATTATCTTCTAACTTTGAAGAAAAAGTTGGAGTTAAATGCACACCTAAAGTAAGATGTAAAGAACCATCTGGTTTTCTTATTGTTGTAGGTGTGGGATAAACGTTTCTAGATACTTCAAGCTCAGGTCTAGTTTGAGAAAACTTAAGTGCTTCTCCACGCACGGGAAAAGTGGTTAGTGGAAAATCGGGATTGAGCATTCGAGCTATTTTATCACTATACAATCCGGCGGCATTGATTAAATATTTAGTAGAGAATTCATATTCTTCATTTCCTGGAGAAGAAGCAGTGATAATTATTTCATTTTTAGATTCCCTTAAAGCCAATACTTCTGTTCCTTTAAAAAAATACTCATCTAATTTTGATAAATCTTTTAGTTTCTCAACTAGAGAAAGAGGATCAATAATTCCAGACGTAGGAACGTATAAAGCAGAGTGAGCAGAAACATTTGGTTCAAGCCTGTTTATTTCACTGGAATTAATTTTTCTGACGTCAGGTATATTGTTTTCTTGTGCTCTGACTAATAAAGAATCAAGAGTATTATCTTCTACTGAATTAGTGGCAACAATTAATTTTCCTGTTTGCTTGGCTTGAATATTATTAGTTTCACAAAAACGATATAATAATTCATTACCATGAACACACAAACGAGCTTTTAATGGACTGTGTTTTTTATCGTAGTAAATTCCGGCATGAATCACACCAGAATTCCTAGATGTTTGATTATCAGAGGGAAAGTTTTTTTCTTTTTCTAAAAGGCAAAAATCACCGGGATTTAGAAAGCTAGATAGCTCGTAGGCTACAGCCATACCTATAATACCACCACCAACAATGGTTGCGTAGATGTCAGACATGGGTTAGTAAAATACCATAAGTTAGTGAAATAGTTATCTATAAACTGGATTGTTTTTAAAAGAATTGTCACCATATCCGTGCTTTGTAATAATTCCGCTATCTGTTTCTACCATCATTCCAACAGTTAAAAACAAGCGAGGAGAACTATTTTTTATTTTTCCTAAAATATGAAGCTTAGGATTAGGAGTTTCTAATATCACATTTAGATGTAAATAATTGAGATGAGCCACTTCTATCTGACCATCAATTAAATCTTTTGAACGGCCTTCATCTTTAAAGTGGACATAGGTTGATGGATCAAGCCGCGGTAGTTTGTCAGAAATTTGATATTTAAAAGCAAGTAATGAGCCTTTATCTTCAATAACACCAAATATGGTAAAACCGCCAATTTCAATTCCTGGTTTAGGTAATGCTGACTCTGAAATATTTGATGAATCAAATTTGGGATTATACGGAGAAATTGTTGCTTTACCAAAGAGCCTACCACTAACTAAAAAATTATCAGAAGTGTTAGGGAAACTAGAAGCGCCATACGCTTTGTAATCAGATGCTTTAGTTTCGCAATGTAATTCTTTCTTTAACAAATCTTCAATTGATATTTTTAGAGGGTCTGCAGGACCGCCAAATGTTACCATAGATAGTTAGGAAGAGAAGTTAATTATAAACTTTGTTAACATTGAATCATTTCTACGAAAATATTATAAAGCAACAGCTAGTTTATAGTATTTAATACCCTATAGTGAGGTTTAACATAAATGATTAATTTTACTAAAATTCAAAAGGAAATTCATGAGTATGATGCTCATCGAGAAGAACTTATCAAGAAAAGCAGAGATGTGCTAAAACTGAGTAAATTAGTAATCTATGCTTTGCATCGAGATGAAACTGATAATGCGAAAGATTTGATGCAGCAGATGAACAAGGAAAAGCAAGCTTTAGACAAGATTGCAGCGCACAGCGAGCAAATGATTGATGAAGGCAGTTATCGTATTGCTGTACAAGAATATGTTGAAGCAGTTCTCTATTATGATTTTATAAAGACGGGAAAATTGAAAGATTTAGATGTTCCAGCAGATTTGTTTGTCCTTGGTCTAGGAGACCTGCCTGGCGAATTAAACAGAAAAGCAGTCTATCTCGCCGGTAAAGGAGAAGTAGAGAAAGTTGTTCTTATTCGTA
>JACPCC010000086.1 GCA_016179995.1 Candidatus Woesearchaeota archaeon
TTATCGACTTACAAAAGATACAATTATGTTCCATCTAAATCACCCAAATGAAGAAAAGTAAATGTGATATTTAAATCATTCGTTTAATAGAATAGTATCAATCCTAAGTAAACTTTATATACTTTCTACGTTTCTCTATATCTAGGGGTGAAGTGGAGATGATAGGTAAGCTAAGAAAAAAAGAGCTGAGTATTAAAGAAAGAAAGATAATTAAGCAAAAAGTTAAGATTATGGGCTTAGGTGCAGCGGTTTTAGCTTGGCTAGTTTTAATGGTTTCTTTAGGTCAGTTTAGTATTTTAGGAAATGCGGTGCAGACTATTAGTTATGCTCCGGCAGGAAGTAGTCTATTTTTTGAGATTAGAAATATTGATGGTTTGAAAGATGCTACTGTTTATTTTAAAGATACGGTAAAAGACAGTAAAATACTATTTATTCCAGAAAATCTAGCAGTTTCTGATTTTATAGTTTACAACAGAGCAACAGTTTCTTCAGATGAAGCTGGGAAAATCAGTCAAATAATTTATACTCTTAAAATTAGGGAAAGTGATTTGACTCAGAAAGGATTGAAAGCAGAAGAAGTTAAAGTATATCTCAATGATAAAGAGTTAAAAACTAGTTTGACTTCTAGAAAAGAAGGATTTGTTTATTATTCGGCTACGGCTACTAGTTTTGGTGATTTAATTATCGGGAAAAGAAAAGTAAGTTCTGTTGCAGGTGGCAGCGTTATTCAATCATCGATAGTAAAAGAAGCTTATGTTTCTTCTAAAGTTAGGGAAGAAGTTGTTTCTACATCTTTGCCGGCTGGAGTTATTGATGCGACGGAACCGCCAACGGGAAAAGTAATCGAACAACCCGTAGAAGAATCGCCGCAAAAAGTTGGTGTGTTTGAAGCGATTAAGAATTTTTTTAGTGGATGGTTTAATTGAGGTTTTTAATAGAAGTCCTTTACTATCAGACAATATTAACTAAAAAGAAAAATAAAAATAAGAATTAGTATCCGCGGCAGTCTGCGCAATAATAACGATTGGCGTTCTCAACCACAATACGTTTATTGCAACCTTTGCAGCAGCGCTGGATTTTAAACTTTTTTACCTCTTGAAAGACGTTCTGCTTCAGTTTTACCACCTTCTTTTTTTTGAAACAAACTAGCTATGACTTACTACTAACATCTACTGCAATTTTAGAGATAAAGAAGTGAAGTATTTAAACATTTCGCGTTTTTGGCGTCAAAAAACTAAAATTTGTAAGCTTAGAGGTTTAGAGTTTGATGTTGGTTTAAATGGATTTTTGATTAATTTTTGAGAGAAAGTTATAAATATTAATAATTTTAATCTTGACTTTATGACTAGACGCGATGCAGCTTTAATAGTTTTGTACGATGATAATAACAGGATGCTTCTTCAGCATAGAGACAATAATGCGCCATGGCTTCCTAATTATTGGGCTTTCTTTGGCGGAGGTATTGAAGAAGGAGAGAGTGCAGAAGACGCAGTCAGAAGAGAAACATTAGAGGAATTAAACTATTATCTAGATTCACCAAAATTAGTGCTGGAACAGAGTTTTAAAAGTCAAAATCATTTTGGAGCAAAATATGTCTTCGTTGAGAAATATGATTCTTCACAGAGGATTAATCTTCAGGAAGGACAAAATTTTGGTTGGTTTTTGTTGTCTGAAACAAAGAAACTTAAAATTGTGGAACACGATAGAGAAGTTTTAGAGCAAATTGCGGGAAGGTTTTAGTTTCTTTATTAAGTCTATTTTTTCTGAGAATTATTACTCTGTTAATTTAAGAAAAAGAGAGCAGAAAACATTATAATCTTCTACTCTTTTAGCAGTTAATTATGGCTAAAGATGATTTGAAGAACTTGCCTCCGGAAGAGAGAATTAAGAAGCTGAAAGAATTGGAAAAACAGCGTAAGCAAGAGATAGAGGAAGCTCAGAAAGAAATTAAAAATAGTGAAGAGGAGATAAATGAAAAGCACAAACAGCAGGAGAAAGTTCCAATTCCTGAAGTTGGTAAGGAAGATCTCGAAGGTTTGAGTGAGGAAGGCAAGGAATTATTGCGAGCACACAAAGGTATTAAAAAGAAGGATATATCAGATAATTCTGAGAACATTGATATTAATAATCAAAGGTCTGATAGTGAAAAAAAACAAAAATTAAATAATGATGATTCTTTAGAAAAAGTAGTGGGAAGTGAAAAAAATAGAGTGAGTTCAGCAACTTTGCAAGGAGAATATGGAGGACAGCAAGGTTTAATGGCGGGTGTTGGGGAGTATAAGCCGCTTAGTCAATTGGATATGCCTAGTATTTCTCAAGAAATAAAAAATATTTATCAAGCTGTGGAAGAACGTGGTTATATAACTGGATTCGAGCAGAAAAAAGTAGGTTATGCTCTTTTAGAGGTAGAAAAAAGATTAGAAGACATTGAAGCTGGGCATTATAAAGGCTTTACCGAAGAGACGGCTCAAGCGGCTAGTTTAATACAGCAGATGGGGTCTAATTTGCAGGGGTTGTATAAAAGTACAAAAAGAATGTACAACTAAATTCTTAGAAGCTAAATATTATCTTAAACTGAAATTGCTTTTCTTTATTTCTCTTCAATCATCTTAATTATATCAACCATTCTACAGCTATAACCCCATTCGTTGTCGTACCATGATACAATCTTGACGACTTTATTATTAAGTACGCGAGTGAGCTTGGAATCGACAATCGTTGAATAAGAGTTGCCGATTATATCTGAAGAAACTAAATCGCTCTCTGAATATTCCAGCAAGCCTTGCATTCGATTTAAAGATGAAGCGCGTAATATTTGATTGACTTGTTCGATTGTAGTTTCTTTTTCTACTTCTATAACAAAATCAGTCACACTGCCGCAAGCGACTGGTACACGAAAGGCTGAGCCTTTAACTTTGCCTTTAAGTTGCGGCAGTACTGCTTCTACGGCAATATCTGCTCCGGAAGAAGTAGGTATGATGTTTATGGCAGCAGCACGAGCACGTCTTAAATCTTTATGCGGGCCGTCAACTAGTAATTGATCTGCCGTATAGGCATGGATGGTGGAGAAGTAACAGTACTTAATTCCAAAATTATCAGATATTACTTTAAGCACAGGAGCGACGCAATTAGTTGTACAAGAAGCATTGGAGATGATAAAATGTTCTCTGGGATTATATAATTGTTCATTAACGCCCATAAGAACAGTTAAAGTGCTTGGTGGTAGAATATTGCCGTCTGCTTTGAATGGTGCGGAGAGAAGGACTCTTCTTGCGCCGGCAGAAATATGTTGTGCTGCATCTTGTGGTTTAGTAAATCTTCCAGTTGATTCGATGACTAAATCAACTTTTAGTTCCTTCCAAGGCAATTTAGTAGGATCTTTTTCAGCTAGGACTTTAATTTTCTTTCTGCTGATGATTAAAGAATCTTCGGTAAAGCCTACTTCTTCTTTGAAAAGCCCTTGAAGGGAATCGTGTTTTAGTAGATGAGCTAAAGTTTTTGTGTCGGTTAAATCGTTAATGGCGACAAAATTAATTTTACGTTCATTCCATCCGGCTCTTAGAATCATACGGCCGATACGGCCAAAACCATTGATAGCGACATTAATCATAAGTACACCTCTTTTTTGGAAATAAATTATTTTTTTGACGGTTTAAACTATTTAGGCTATACTTATTTAGTTAATATGTTTTTTTATATAAATATATTGTCTAAATTGTTTTCTGGTCATCCTAACAGTTTAACAAAAAACCACCAATCCATTGAAAATTTACTTCTGTTCACTTCTTAGAAATTTTCTTTAAAGCCTTCTTCACTTCAGCATAAACTTTCTCTGGGGCGGGAGATGCATCAACACTTATCAAAAGACCTTTCTTTTTGTAGTATTCTACTAAGGGGGCAGTATTTTTATGATAAACTCTGAAGCGTTCTTTAATTATGTCTGGTTTGTCGTCTTTTCTTTTGCTTAAAGGCAAGCCGTCAATATCACAAAGACCCTCTTTTTTCGGCGGGAGGTATTTGATGTGATAACCATGGTTGTTGGAGCAAGTTCTTCTGCCGGAAAAACGTTCTATGACTACTTTCTCTGGAACGTCGAGATACAATACGACGTCTAATGGAATATCTTTAATGGCTTCGGCTTGGTCTAAGCTGCGAGGAAAGCCGTCGAGAATGAAATCTTTCTTTCCTATGATTTCTAATTTGATGATTTCTACAATAAACTGATTGGGCACAAGATTGCCTTTTTCTATGTATTTCTTGATTTCAATACCTAAAGTAGTCTCTTTACTAACCTCTTCACGTAAAATCTCTCCTGGAGAAATATGAGCAGCACTAAAGTCTTTGACTAGGTTTTCAGAAACTGTGCCTTTTCCGCTTCCTGGCGGTCCGAGGAGGATTATTTTCATGGTTTGTTAATATTGATATTTATGGGTTTATCTTTCTTGCTTATATCTT
>JACPCC010000096.1 GCA_016179995.1 Candidatus Woesearchaeota archaeon
AGATATGCCAACGCCGACCCTGTGCTTTTTTAGAAACCCCACTTCCCGTTTCTCAAGCAGGGTAGCATTGGTCTGAAGTCCAAAGAGGAATTGACTGCTGAATTTATCTACTGCCTTAAAAATAATCTCCTTTACCAACAGGGGTTCACTTGCATGAAATACAATTACTGGTTTTCGCTCTGAATTCCTGAAGTATCTTAGACCATTAATAAATGAGATCTCATTATTTAAAAAATCATGCTTTTCAAGAAAAGAAATTTCTGCTTAGTGTGCAAATTGCACGTTAGAACAATATCCCGTTAAGAGAAGCTTGGCACGAATTAACTCCATAATTATATCGTAACAATCTTTAATGATCGAATTAGCATTATCTTCATCTACCCCCATAACCTCAACACGCTTGCATAAACCTTTAAAGGCTTTTTCTGCCTCATTAATTAAGAATTCAGCCCTAGGTTTATTCACAGAACATTTTCTAATTATTCCTGCTTGAACGAATTCCTCAAAGCTTTTAGTCAAATTCATAAATTGATATCTCCACTTAACATTATGCCCCCCAGTATATTATCTTTTAGGTTTTTGTGGATATTGGACCAGGATTTATAAAAGTTAATAGAAATGATTCTCTCTAATTTTTTCTCAAAAAACTCAAGGTCTACTTTTTTTCCATTCATACCAATTATAGCTATATCTATATCCGAATTGCGTTCATCTTTCTTTCCAAAATGAACATCTTCTCCTAAAGAATAACTTCCAAACAGAATAATGGTACATCCAGGAAACTCATTATATAAAAAGTCAAATAAACCTGATTCGTAAACTTTCTTTAAGTTTTCGACTCTTTTTAGTCGGATAGCTTTAGGATTATCTCTGTTAAACGAAATAAGGTTAATTGTTTTCATTTTTTCAAGAGAAACTAGTCCTATTTCATTCAATTTCTTGATGGAGTTGCCAACAGCAGTAGGAGATACTTTCAGTAATATGGCAATCTCGCGCTGACTTAATTTTTCAGCAGATTTTGAACATAATAACGAAAAGATTTCAACTTGAAGCGTTGTCCATTTTAGTTTATATAAGTCCATTTTAATGGATATACCTAAACTTAAGTATATATACTTTTCGGTGCAATTGAAAAACCTAGACTTAACTTGTAGAAGAAAAGAACAACTCGCCACCGCAACCCTTATAAATAGTTTATTTTCTCACCCTCCCATGGCCCAAGTTAGCGCAGAAGAACTAGCAAAGAAGCAGCGAGAGATTAGTATTTCCGAGTTCTTTGAGAAGAATCGCCATCTATTGGGCTTTGACAATCCTCGTAAAGCTCTCTTAATCGCCGTTAAAGAAGCCGTAGATAACTCTTTAGATGCCTGTGAAGAAGCACATATTCTGCCAGAGATAAGCGTAGAACTAGTCAAACTCAGCGAAACACGCTTTCGTATGATTGTAGAAGACAATGGTCCGGGAATTGTAAAAGCACAAATTCCAAAAATCTTTGCTAAACTTCTTTATGGTTCAAAATTTCATAAATTAGCGCAAAGCCGCGGACAGCAAGGCATCGGAATTTCTGCTACTCTACTCTATGGTCAATTAACTACCGGCAGACCTGCAAATGTTATCTCCAAAACCGGACCAAATAAACCAGCCCATAATTTCAAACTAAAAATTAACACCCAAACAAACAATCCCGATATTATTGAAGAAAAAGAAATCACTTGGGAAAAAGAGCGTGGCACAAGAATAGAGATAGACATGGAAGGCAGTTACATCAAAGGCCGGCAATCTGTCGACGAATACCTAAAAGAAACAGCCATTATCAACCCGCATGCCACATTTATTTATACAAATCCAGACGCACAACAAATACTATACTCACGAGCCACTGACAAATTACCGCCAGAATCTAAAGAAATCCAACCCCACCCCTATGGAGTAGAGTTAGGTCGATTAATAAGAATGTTGGAGCAGACAGAGTGTAGAACCTTACAGCAATTTTTGACTACAGAGTTTAGCCGTGTCGGTCCAGGAACAGCTAAAGAAATTTGTGAAAATTCTAAACTCCTACCAAACGTGAAACCACATGAACTTAACCGTGAGATGGCTGAACAATTATTTCAGGGCATGCAAAACACTAAGATTATGGCTCCGCCCACCGACTGCTTGAGCCCCATCGGCGAAGAATTAATGGAAAAAAGTCTGAAAAAAGAAATTAATGCCGAATTTTATTGCACAATTTCTCGACCAGTATTTGTTTATCGTGGCAACCCTTTCTTGATAGAAGTAGGCATTGCTTATGGTGGAGATCAGCCTAAAGAAGAATTAGCCACATTATTACGTTTTGCTAACCGCGTGCCTTTATTATACCAGCAAGGCGCCTGCGCTTTCACTAAATCTGTTATAGGCACTAACTGGAAAGCGTATGGATTACAACAAAGTACAGGTAACATACCGCTCGGCCCTTTGACTATACTTTTACACATCGCTTCCGTCTGGGTTCCTTTTACTTCAGAATCGAAAGAAGCTTTAACCCATTATCCTGATATTATCAAAGAAATTAAATTGGCACTGCAAGAAGCAGGAAGAAAACTTCAAGCTTATGTACATAAAAAAGTTCGAGTGCAAGGACAGTTAGAACGTGCCAATTTATTCGAGCGTTATATCCCAGAAGTTGCTGATGCACTAGCTCGTTTAACTGGTGATAATAAAGAACATTTAATTAAGAAACTGCAGGAGATGATTAAAAAAGAACATATCCAACAAGCCATCATGCAGATGGAATCGCTCAAAGGCGAAGTAGAAGAAGAAACAAAGCTGGCAGAAAAGAACGAAGACGATGATTAAAAATAAGTACCAATCATTAAAATTAGCAGACCAAATAACTAGTAAATAATCAATTAAAAACAAATTGAAATATATACCATGAGCAAAAAAACAGACGATACCAACCACAAAGAAAAGAAAACTACACCGCAAACTACTTTAGGTTCTGCTGTCACACAAAATACTTACTCTCACAAAAAAGCAGGTGAACCCACACCTAAAGAGAAACTGTTAGAATTAGGAAATAGTTTAGTAAATGACATCAATAAAGGACAAAATCCTAAGATAGAACTATCAGTGAGAGGTTTAAGCAACGTAGTATATGACAAAGAAACTAAAACCCTGGGTTTAGGCGAAAAAACAGCTCAACGCTTCTTTTTTAACGTCGCTCACGCTAAAAAATTTCTACAAACTATTGAAGTTGCTTCCATCTGCAAAAGCTTGATTGATGTAAAGAAACATGCCAGCCTGCGGGACGTTTTTTACATGGCTAAAAGAACCATTCCTAATACTAAAATAAACTTAGTTGATGACCAAAAAGAATCAGATAAAGCTATTGAAGATTTAGAACTAATCACTAGTTTCTCTAGAGAAAATTTACAGGTTAACGCCAACAAAATGGGTTCCGTGGCTGGTAAAGTGGTTATTGAAGATTCAGGTGACACTATCGACTGGTCTAAGCTAGGTTCTGGCGGTTGGAGTATCCCCAGCAATATAGAACATATCACATTCAAAAAAGTAGAAGCTAAATATGTTATGTATATGGAAAAAGCTGCCGTTTGGGAAAGACTGCATGAAGACCGTTTCTGGGCCAAAGAAAATTGCATAATCATGTCCTCACAAGGACAAACAACAAGAGGAATTAGAAGACTATTACAAAGACTTTGTAACGAACATAACTTGCCAATTTTTGTTTTAACAGATGGAGATATTTACGGATTTTACATTTATAGTGTTATTAAATATGGTTCTATCAGCTTAGCCCATATGGCTAGCGAAATGGCCATTCCATCTGTAAAATTTTTAGGCGTCACCATGGATGATATCGTCAAATACGACTTAAAACGCCACTTTATCAAATTAACCGACCAAGATAGATCCAGAATTAAACAAATGCAGAATTACGAATGGTTCCTTAAGAATAAAGATTGGCAGCGTCAATTCAAGATGATGAAAGAATTCGATGCAAAAGTAGAGATTCAGTCCCTTTCTTCCCACGGTATCAGCTTCATTTCCGAGAAATACCTGCCAGAAAAAATAAAGAATAAAGATTGGATAGAGTAAGCTAATTGTAAGCTAATTAATTATTAATTCTTTTAACCAGCCCCAAATTTCTAAATACAATTCCCCACCACAGATATGTTTAAATATTACTTTTGTCTTGAGCTCGCTGAAAAAGAAAGTACCCAGTTTAGGAATGGTTAAACAGTAGTTAAATTGCCAATATAAAAAAGAAATAGGTGAAATGATGGATTTTCATAAAACGAAAGCCTGTCAGAGCTGTACTATAGCTGTGCCTTTGGAGAAAGTGCATCTCTATCCCTTGACGCAAAGTAGCGGCCAAATCAGCTGCAAATACCGCTTCCGCATCGATGAAAATAAAGTTAACACCTCCAAAAACCCATCCTGCCCTTACTGCGGAAAAGACGATTATTTGAGCTGCGTAAGATAATGATGATTAAAATTTACATTATCATAAAAATGATAGAAAGTAGACAATACAAGATAACAAATATTTACTCTAACTATGCTTTACATCCATAAATTAAACCAGCTGCATCACAAAACTGCAGATATAGAAAGCGTTTACTTAATTAGAGAACTTAAACAGAAAACGCCTTATCCCATACAAGCACAGCTGCTTCACAATTATATCTCAAACTATTTTGTCTCGCCGAGTGACCGTCAAAGCATCTTAAGCGCAGTAGAAATGCTGCCTAAAGTAATAGAAAAGATAGAAGAAATTTCTGCACGGCAAGACGAATTGTATGAAGCAGCCAATTTACACCGTTCGCTTCAATTGATTAGAGACCTTCCTTTAGCCCTGTTAAATAATCTACAATATATGGACGAACTAGCAGCCTGGCAGCAAAATCTTGCGCTCCAAGCTACTCAAACCCTTAACTCCATCCCTCGCCTGTACACTTCTGAAGAAAAAGCTTCTTGTAACGAAAAGCTTAATCAAATATTCCAAAAAATTCTGCGTCATAGTGAATTTTTCTTTAATCCCCAGGGAATTATTCATGAAGGGCCTTTGGCAGATATACAAGGCCTGAGCGAAAGCCTGCAGCGAGGATACTTATTTCATGTAACTTTAGAAGAAGAATTAAAAAAATTGAGTTTTGAACAAATTAAACTTAGAATTCCCACTAATAATTTATCAGAAGCACTGCAGTTAGAAGAGAATGTAAACATCATTAAAAGAGGAGTAGAAAGCGCTTATCAAAACAATATGCGTACTGTAAATTTAGCTCTAATACTCTACTCCTATGTCAAATGGCTAATGAGCGGCTCAATTTAATAAAAAAAAATAGTAACAGAAAGAGATAACTTACCCAAAACAAAAAAAAAGAATATGATTGCTCAATGATTGCTCAACTTTAAACAGTTTTAAAAACATACTACTAGAGGTGGAAAATACAATGGAAATGGATATTAGAAAACTTCGCAGCTGTGAAGTTTGTAAAACAAACGTGCCTGCTAACCAAATAAAGATGCTGCCGCGGGACAAAGAAAGGAACTGGATTCTCTGTTCTCCTTGCTGCGACAAGATGAAAAGCCGCCAAGTAACAGCAACAACCGTTCCGCCTGTAAGAAAAACCTTTGTTAAAGAAGCAGTAAGAAATATTTATCTGCCAAAAATTGAAAAGCAAGAAAAAGGTAAAGAAGCAGATTATAAAAGAATGTACTGCAATCGCTGCCACTATCGCTTCAAATTAGATACAAGCCGTTCCGGCATATACTTCCGCGCCTGCTGCCCTTATTGCGGTAAAGATGATCAGTTAGATGAGAGATAGACAAAATTAGTTTATTCTGTTTTATTTTTTATTTCCCTTTCACTCCCACCATCATCTCTCCATAAGAACTCACTTTGGGATTGATGTCTATTTTTTTAAGTGAAAATTGCCCATAACCACTATCGCTAATAAGCACTCCTCCGGGATTAAGCTTACGAAATACTAGAGATTCATAT
>JACPCC010000097.1:0-9393 GCA_016179995.1 Candidatus Woesearchaeota archaeon
TTGTATAATTCCGTAATTAAGTTACACTTCTAGAGAATATAATTGGTTTTTAAACTTTATAAATAAAAACCCTTCCATTGTAACTTGTGGAATGTAACCTAATTTCGATATTATTTGTAGTTTTTTACACGACAAAGCGTATAATTCCGAAATTAGGCGACAATTCCGAAATTAAGTTACATATTTTCTAGGTAAACCTGTTCTGGAGTTTTGTAGCCTAAAGCATGATGAATGCGCTTTTCATTGTACCATCTAATAAAGTCTTGAAAAGATTCATCTGGATGCTTTTTCTTTCTCTTTTTCATAGTATCAAACCACTTCTCCATTTTGCCATTAGTTTGAGGATGATTACGACGAGAAGTCCAGAAGTCAATACCTAATGATTTAACTTCTTCCTCAAACTGTGAAATACCTTTCTCACCAGATTTTGTTCTAATATTTGCATAGAACTGTGACCCCTTGTCGCTTAAGATAATCACTGGATTGACCTCATTTATGAGAATGGATTGATGCAGTAAGAAAATGGCTTTTTCAGCTGTGGCGTTACTAAACTCGCCACCAGCTAGTATCTTCCTACTTCTGTCATCGATAAAAGCAATGTATTGCTTTCCATCAAGCTCGCTCCAATCAGTGTGCCACATATAATTTGAAATAGGCCATTGATAACGCACATATTTACGTTGTCCTCTGCGTTTTTCACAGGGATCAGTTAGTCCTTGCTCATCAAGAATTCGTTGTATTTGCCGTTGCGAAACGCTAAAACCTTCTTGTTTCACAACAAAATGTATCTTCTCGCTGCCATAATCATCTTCTTTACGTATCTGTATTACTTTTTGAACAAATGCAGGATTTAATGGTCTTTTAGGTCTACCTGCAGGAAGAGCTTTGTATGCAACGTCTCCAACTAATTTATATTTTCTAGCTAGCCGATAAACGTGCTGCCTACTTGTTTTTTGAATTTGTGCTATTTGAGTTGCACTTCTTCCTAACCTAAACTGTCGAATAATCCACTTTCTTTTTTTTCATTTAATGTAGTCATAGTTTCACCCAAATTGGTGAACTATGCTTTGTTTATAAAGAAAGTGTAACCTAATTTTGAAATTGAACAACAAAATAAAATTATTTTCACAACACAAAATACAATATCACCGGCAGTATCAAACAACCCATCAAATGATTCTTGCCGACGTTTAAATAAGAGGTATACAAACCAAGCGCTGTAGCTGTCAATAAAATTAACAAGCCCATTAAACCGTCAAAATAAAAAGTCAGCCCGGCAATAAAAACAATAATTATTTTAATCAAAAGCCGATAATTAACTTTAGTAATATAGTGAGCAAATAATTTAGAAAATTTTAGAGTTAATATTGTAGCTACACCGCCAGCTGCTAAAGAAACTGCTAAAAACAAAAGCATCTCAGTCATGCCGATACCGCCCATGATACTATTGACTGCTACAATTGCTCCATTACGAGCTTTATCCAAAATATAAGCTGCAGCCAATGAAATAAGCATATTAGCAGTGTTAATACCCCCTACTAAAGAAAGAAAGCCTTCATCGCCAATATCGCCTACGACATTCGTAGCCATAATTGCTGCTTGAGAAGAACCAAAACCAGGTAAAAAAGCCGCTAGAAAACCTGCCCCAGTAGCTGCAGAAACAGACTTGAAAGTATTGCTTTTACTAATTGTAAGAGGACGTGTAAAATCCTGTTCCGGAATATGCGATTTTTGAAAAAGACTAAGTAAAAGAAGAGATATTCCAAACAGCCCGGAAAGCAAAGGCAATAAAGGCTGTTTTAGTCCAGGCAAACTAAAAATAATCATCCCTAAAGTCCCAGAAAGAAAAAAAGCCGCAGTAGAAGCTAATTTTTTTGAATATCCTTTCTCTTTTAAAATCATATAAGCAATAATAATGATCAGAAGATATCCTACAATTTGTTGCACAAAATCCGCCATCCGAGCCATAGCCCATATAAAAAAAGGAAACAAGACCATACCCAGCAACAGACTGCCTAAAGAACCAATGAGAGTATAAACCACAGCATTATGCCCTTCGCCTTTTAGCAATAACCTATGCCCGGGCAAGACATTTAATTCCAATCCCGCCTCCGGTGCTCCAAGATATATCCCCGGGATATTGTTTAAAAAACTTTGAGAAATGGCTAAACTAATGATAAAAACCCCTAGAGTTACTGGTGAAACATACAACAAAAACAAAGGTGAAAAAGAAACGACTAAGACGGATAACAGATTTACATGAAGACCAGGAATTAGGCCTGTAACTACCCCGCCCAATATTCCCAGCCAGAAAGCCACAACTAATTCTATGTAAAACATTATCATTAAAAAACAAGAAGGTTTTATTATTGTTTATTTGACAAAATATAGAGAATTAAAAATAGTAATAAGAAACAATAGTAATAGAAACTAAATAATACTAGAAACTAAATAATACTAGAAACTAAATAATCTGATAATTGGAGATAACCACTACCAAGTGATTACAACCAAAACATTTATAAATAATACCCTATTCTCTATGTCATGCCTTATCAACCAAAAGAACAAGCCAGAATAATCACCAATAGTGAGGATGTACAATTACTTAATGCTCTGCGAACTTCACTGGGTTTAGAAGCATTAGTAAACACAACTTCTCCTGAAAACTTAGTACAAAAAGCAGCAGAAGAAGCTCATGTTGTATTAATAGACTATCAAAACCTTCCTTCTGAATTAAAAGAATATGTTCCTTTGGCCCGCTTTCTAACTGCTTTAAGAGATGCCAATGGCATGAAAATAGTTCTGAGAGGTTATTCAGGAGACGAACAAATCCAAGAATTAGAACAAGCCGAATGTATTACCGACATTATTAGTCCTACAGATTCTAACACTGCCGCCTGCCTGCGTTTAAAAAATGCTTTTCAACTATTCTTAAGAGATAGAGACAGCTTAACTAAATTATACAATGGGGATTATCTACGTAAAAGACTTAGAGAAGAATTTGCTTATACCAAAACTAAAAAAAAGCCCCTGAGCATTGCTTTATTTGACCTTGATGGGTTAAAGCAGATGAATACTGAAAATGGTTACGATGCAGGCAATGAATTAATACAATATTTTGCCGCTGTGCTTAAACAATCATACAGAAAGAGAAATGAAGATATTCCCGGTCGTTGGTTTAATGGAGATGAATTTATGATTATTTCTCGCGAAACGAACCAAGACGGAGCTTATGCACTTCCAGAAAGAGTATTACAAACAATTAGAGATCAACTAATAGAACTTGCAGGTAATAAAATGAAAATATCCGCCAGCGTGGGATTAGCAACTTATGATGGTTTTGACCCGTCAGCTACAACAGAAAGTTTAGTCAGAGAAGCAAATTATCGCTTACTCCAAGCTAAAGAACAAGGTAAAAACAGAGTTTGCGGATATAGAGAAGTGCCAACTATCCATGCTGATTTTGTTCTTAGATAAGTGACTAAATCTATCCTAAAGCACTAAGAAAAGTAGCACACTACTTTCTAGACAAAAACGTTTATAAAACCTCTTTCTTTACCTAACTACAATAGATGATAAGCATATCAAAAAGAGACGTGTGATATAAAAATAGGTATGACAAGATGATAGGTGTAGCTAGCAATATATTTTGGCAGTTAGGACTAATTGTAATTATCGCAGCCATAGCAGCCTATCTTCTACGTCTGATTAAACAGCCGCAAATCTTAGCCTATGTTCTGGTGGGAATTCTTATAACTCCAGTATTTAAAATAATCACCGACACGAGCATTACTCAATCTATATCAACTATAGGTATTGCTTTTCTACTCTTTATCGTCGGATTGGAAATGGATATCAAAGCTTTGAGAAGTGTAGCTTTAGTTTCTGCTTTAGGCGGAGCCATTCAAATCTTTTTGCTTTTTGGCACTTGTTTTTTACTTGCTCTGTTTTTAGGATTCCTGCCTTTGGAAGCTGCTTATCTCGGCCTTCTTTTTTCATTTTCTTCAACCATGATAGTCATGAAACTGCTTTCAGATAAAAGAGAGCTCAACACTTTGCATGGACGTATTGTCGTCGGCATTCTCTTATTGGAAGACATTTTAGCTATTCTGGCTCTTTCAATACTAAGCAGTATCAATAGTTTCTCTCCTTCAATTTTTGTTTTTGCTCTTCTCAAATTTATCTGCCTCTTTTTACTTGCTTATCTTGCCAGCAAATATCTATTCCCGAGAATCTTCAAATTTTCCGCACAGCATCAGGAACTTCTCTTGGTAACTTCTCTTGCCGTCTGTTTCTTTTTCTCACTCACATTTGAATATTTAAAATTCTCACCAGCCATAGGAGCGTTTGTAGCTGGAATCTCTCTTGGCAACTTAGAATACCGTACGGAAATAGCCGGAAAAGTGAAAAGCCTGCGTGACTTTTTTGCCCTGCTTTTCTTTGTGTCTTTAGGTATGGGCTTATCTTTAGAAACTATAAAATTTATTTGGAAACCGCTCTTAGTTTTTTTAGCAGTAATTCTGCTCTTCAAACCATTTCTTACGATGCTTATCTGTTCCATATTCAAATTCACTAAAAGACCATCTTTTTTGACAGCAATTTCCTTAGCCCAAGTTGGAGAATTTTCATTGATTATTGCTGCTCAAGGATTAGCCCTAGGACATCTTTCTCAGAACACATTTTCTTTAGTCGTATTAATCGCCATTATTACCATCACTTTAACGTCTTATTTCATTAAGTATGACAACAAACTTTATACTTTTCTGCAACACCCGCTTAAGTTGTTTGATATCTTTACAACTGAAGGTTTGGAATATCTGCCCAGCCAAGCCAGGCCAAAAATAATCCTCTGCGGACATAATAGAATAGGCTACAGTCTGCTAAAAAACTTCGAACCAGTAAAGAAAAAAGTTTTGGTTATCGATTATAATCCCGAAGTAATATCAATGTTAGTTAAAAAAAGTTATCACTGTCTTTACGGTGATGTTGCTGATGAAGAAATTATTGAACGCATGAATCTCAAAAATATAAATATGTTAATTTCTACTGTGCCAGATGTACACGACAACTTCCTGCTCATTCGCAAAGTTCGTGAAGTTAACAAAAGAGCCACCATTATCGTTACTGCTTCCGAAATAGACGAAGCCTTGCGTCTTTATTCCCATGGCGCCAGCTATGTCATTATGCCTCATTTCTTAGGCGGCGAACACATTGCCAAAATGATTATTAACCTTAAAGAAAAGAAAATAAAAATCAAGCAAGAAAAACAGAAACACATAGCAGAATTAAAAGAAAGAAAAGAAATCGGGCACGAACATCCAAGTGAATGGCAGTAAGAATTTTACTTACTCTTCTTTAACACAGCCATACACTTCTTACAGTAATTTTTCTTAGCCTCTTCTTTACCTGTAACAAATCTTACTTTGCACAAGCGACAAAAATGAACTATATTATATCCTACCATTTATCTCCTCCCTCGAAATGAGTTTCCTCTATCTGAAGAAGAGCTTCTGCGTTCTCCACTGCGTCCACCTTCTCGACTGAAACCGCGTCTACCAGAAGAAGAAGAACCACGACGATCCCCATCTCTACTAAACCCACCTCGACCAAAATTTCTTCCGCCGCCCCTTCCACCACCAAAGCCTCCTCTACTAAAGCCTCTTCCACCACCATTACGATCATCATCAACAGGCACGGTCCTTATCTTTTCAATTTCTGGCAATTCTATTCTTTCAATAGAAAAGTTTCTATATTCTCTTTCAATATGAGAAAAATTATCATAATCATATTCGCACAATAAATTGATGGCCTTGCCTGAATCTCCTGCACGAGCTGTACGTCCAATTCTATGGACGTAATCTTTAGCATCTCTTGGAAGGTCATAATTATAGATATGAGACACATTATCAACATGTAAACCACGAGCAGCTACATCAGTGCAAACCAAAACTTCAGCTTTGGCATCACTAAAAATATCCATCATCCTAGTACGTTTATTTTGTGATAAACCACCGTGGATAGCTACTGCATCAATGCCATTAGTAGTTAGATTTTTATGTACAAAATCAGCATTTCTACGAGTATTACAAAAGACCATGACTAATCCAGAACTTTCTTGTTTCAATAAATGAACCAACAATGACAACTTCATATTCTTAGGCACGTCATAATAAACTTGCTTAAGCTTGCTTGGATCAACATGTTTTACAGCAGAAAATTCTTGCGGATTCTTCATGTATTTCTTGGCTAAGTTCTTCACATCAGAAGACAAAGTTGCTGAAAATAAGATAGTCTGTCTTTCAGTTGGACAAGCTCTTATAATCTCTTCAACATCTTCAATGAAACCCATTTCAAACATACGATCTGCTTCATCTAAGACTACTATTTTTATTTTTGAAACATTTATAGTTCTTCTTTCTAAATGATCCAACAATCTTCCAGGAGTCGCTACAACTACCTCAGCGCGTGATAATTCGTGTATCTGCGGACTAATAGATACCCCCCCATATACAGCAATAATATTTAGAGGTTTATATTTAGAAAAATTTTTTAAAGATTCTTTAACCTGATCTGCTAATTCTCTGGTAGGTACCATAACTACTGCTTGCAAACCGCCGCGAGGAGTTACTTTATCTATAATTCCACAACCAAACGCTAAGGTTTTACCAGACCCTGTTGCTGATTCACCAGTAAGATCTTCACCAGACATTATACAAGGCAAAGCTAGATCTTGGATTTCTGTAGGTGTAGTTATACCTAATTCTTTTATCGCTTTCAATAACTCGGAACTCAACCCAAATTCTTCAAATTTACTTACTTGTACTAATTCACTCATTTTTATATTTTCACTCATTTTATTTACCTCGTAAATAGTTAGAGAAAACTACTGAACAAATCAATGAATTCATAGGACCAAAATTATTAAAATATTGGAGCCAATTCAACTGATTTAACCGAGATCATGATAGATATTAATTATAATATAAACCTCTAATCTACAGCAAGTCCTAATGCCGGCATGCTTGAATAAATCTCACATAGGATATTAGCACTTTTCTAGAAAAAGCAAAAGTTACATTCAATGATGAATGTTGGTTTAACAGTGCTTTCTCCACAGTAATTATACTCTGTTTAAGTATATATTATTGAACTAGTATATAAATGTATCTAGTTAACTACTCCAAAGAGGTTACCTTACCCCTATAAACTACCATTGATCTCAAATGCAGCTAAAATTATTTAAACCATTAAGGTATTTAAAAGAAATATGAAATTTATCGAACAAATCAAAAAGAAGATTGAATCAGCCCTACCAGGAGCAACCGTTAATGTTTTAGACCAAAGTTCAGAACATCAAGAGCATAATCCAGTTGGCGCGCATCTTGAAGTACATGAAAGAACAGATCCATGCCCTAAAAATAAAGAGCAAATTTGAATAGAAAGATTGAAGACTTAAAAAAATAATCTTAAGTTTAATCTAAAATCTACTTTTTCAACTTTGTGGGTCACTTGGGGTGTTTCAGCAAGAACACCTTATTGGAAAAAGAAGAATAAGAAAACTAAGCAAGCCAGAAAGGCAAAACATGCTATAGGTTAATAGACTGGCAGTGTAAGTTCTATTTGAAAAATAATTGCATAACTTTTTTAACTGCACCAAAAAGTAAGAAATACGACATGAATCCCGCATTAAAACAACGAATAGAAGAACTAATCAATTCCAGCCCCGTATTTTTATTTATGAAAGGAACACCACAAATGCCGCAATGCGGATTCTCTGCCCAGGTTATTGAGATTTTAAATGAGCAGAATATCAAGTTCAAATCATTTAACGTCTTTGAAGATGAAGCCATACGTCAAGGTATAAAAGAATATGCCAGCTGGCCAACTATACCACAAATATATATTAAAGGAAAATTTATTGGCGGATGCGATATTTTAACAGATTTAGCTCAAAGCGGTGAGTTAAAGAAGATAATTTAAAATCTTAGAAAAATATAAATTAATTAATAAAATAATATGATTATACTTATTATTATGAATATTTATGATTATGAATATTTATGATTATGAATATTTATGATTATGAATATTTATGATAATGGTTATTTAACCAATAATATATTTACTTCTAAAACAAGTCTAGCTAAATAACCAACGCCGAAACTGAAAGCTGAAACGCCCAAACTAATAAGAGCCATTTCCCAAAATCTTCTTTGAAATGGTAGGTCTTGAGCTACAGAAGTATAAAAAGTAAAACCAAAGATAATAGTAATTCCCATAACAATAGTGCAGGCTAAAGAAAAAAACACGTTTGAAAAAATTAGATATGGTAAAACTAAAAGAATAACTGTGATAATATAGGCAATGCCAGTATAAATACTAGCTCTTAGAGAATTTTTTGCTAAAGATTTTTCTGCTTTTCTAGATAAATATGCTGAAGCCGCCATGGAAAAAGCAGCGGCCACTCCAATAATTAACCCACTAATAGCTATAATCTTATTATCACGTAAAGCCAAAGTTAAACCGGCTAAAGCACCAGTTAGCTCAACTAAAGCATCATTCAAACCTAAAACAATGGAGCCAATATATTGCAACTTTTTTTCTCCAAGAAGATTTATTAATTTTTCTTCGTGTTTCTGCTCATCTTTCATGACTCCCATTGATTCTGGCAGATATTTCAACCACCCAGCATAATTTTTCTGTATTCTACTTTCCCCTCTTTCCATGAGCTTTAAAGCAAAGGTTAAACCTAAGAAACGAGCCAAGAGATAATACCACCACAATAAGAGAGTAGAATGTCCAATATCTTTGCCGGTATATTTTTTCCAAAAAAAGTACTGTTTTTTTTCTTCGTTAGAGATGTGCTGTAATACTGCTTTGTTTTTCTTATCTTTACAAACTGAAGCTAGTTTTAAATAAATTAAGTGTTCAGTAATTTCTTGACGCTGGGCTTTAGAAATGAATTTTAGGGCTTTGTTTGGTAAATGTTTAACATTATCAGCTAGAATATTCATTGACACAATTTCACCCCAAACAAGAATAAATTAAAGAAAGTTTATAAAATATACGCTAGAATAGATATAATAAAACAAATAGGCACAAACAGACCATGAACTTCCAAACTCTTTCCACCGTACCTAGCAGCAAGCAGATGCTTGATGAAGCTTTCCGTAAATCTAGAGAGCAGGCTGATAAAAAAAGTTTTCGAGGAGAATGGATTCAAAAAGTCAAACAGAATGAATCTACAAAATTAGATGTCTTCAAAAATGAATTAGCTCAAAAATTACAACGAATTTTAAAAGAATTCCCCGATTCCGAGCGTCTTCCAAGATTTTATAACAAACTTCTTCGTCTCACTTTAGATTATGATATGTTTAAAAAATCCTTAGG
>JACPCC010000097.1:9491-11972 GCA_016179995.1 Candidatus Woesearchaeota archaeon
AACTGGGTTTTGCAAAAACTAAGGTTTTTCCATCGCTTTTACGCTAGTAAGATAGCCCGTGAAAAGAATGGCGGCCAGATTAAAGCAATAAGCACAGAAAGCTATGGTAGAATTTCTTCATTAATTAAGCAGATAAATAGTAACTTACTCTTTTTAGAACAATCACGCAAAGTTATGAAAACCTACCCGGACATTAAAGACATGTTCACCGTCTGTCTTTACGGTTTTCCTAATGTCGGAAAAACCACCATATTAAACAAACTAACTTTTACCAGAGCACAAGTAGCTGCTTATGCTTTCACCACCACAAGTATAAATACTGGATATATAGAATTAGAAGGAAAAAAAGTACAAGTTTTAGATGTGCCTGGAACATTAGCCAGACCGGTAAAGATGAACAATATCGAAAAACAGGCGGATTTAGTACTTTACGAACTAGCTAAAGCTATCATATTTGTTCTTGATCCTAGTGGTTATTCTGGTTATACTATAGAAGAACAAGAAGAACTTCTTCAACGCTTAAAAAAACAAGTTGGACCAGAAAAACCAATTTTCTTATATCTCAGCAAAACTGATTTAGTTCCGAAAGAAGATATAATTAAATGGGAAAAGAAAGCTCTTTCTTTAAATGAGATAATAGAAAAGTTGAAAAAGCTAAGAAGAGAATATGTAGAAGCTAAACCCTTACCTCGGCCTGAAGATAGACCTAAAGAAGATACGGATGAGAATGGAGATTTGGATGAGGATTTAGATTCTGAAGATAGTGAAGACGATTATTGAAGAAAGTTCTGAAATTTTCTAAAGTTAGCATCAAAAGCAAAATGAAGCTAATTAATTTTTTATATGGTTAGAGTTTCGTATTAGTGAAACTGTACAACTTCACAACAAGTAAACTTTATAAACAAAAAGGTATTTTTAAGCTTAAATTATGGATTTTCCAGAAGAAAACCTAGTTCGAGGACTAAGTGCCAGCTCTAGGCGCCAGCTTCTAAATTTAATATCAGAAAAACAATTAACTGTTAAAGAGCTGGCTGCAAAAACCGGTCAGTCCGTTTCTCTCGCCTCCCGGCATCTAAAATTTCTCTATGATTTAGGCTTTCTTAACGTTGAGAAAAGATTTCCATGTAAGTTTTATTCTTTAAAAAATTCAGAGCTCAGAGAGCTGCTAAAAAACTATCAAAAAACAATAGGTGCTTCTTCCAAAATAAAAGATAATAATAGTGAAGATGATGATGATGATGATGATGATGATAATAATAAAAATAATAGTAATAGAGATCATGGTGAAAATCTAGCTCGAGCCTTGGGAGCAGAATCACGCCGGCAGCTTCTCCGCTTAATAGCTGAAAATTCAAATTACGGAAAAAAAATAACCGTTAAAGAACTTGCCTCGAAAACTGGACAGTCTGTTTCTCTTGCTTCTCGCCACTTAAAATTCCTATATGATTTAGGCTTCCTTAACGTCAATAAACAATTTCCCTACAAATATTACTCTCTTAAAACAAAAGAGCTCCAGGAGCTGCTAGTACATTATAATAAAATTACTCAAAAAACATGAAAACTAGAAGAAATAATAAAAAACAGAACACAAAAAAAACTTTAGAGTTTAAACTAGATTCCAAACTAATCGTTCTTCTAGTCTTTACTTTATTAGCCCTCAGTTTGCTCTGGCTCAATCTTTCAGAGCTGCCAGCAGAAACTTGGCAGAAAATTACCGGAGCAGTTGTTTTGGAGAGTGGTTCAGATAACAACCCTTCAATTGGACAACCAGAAACATCACCAGAGATAATTATTCCTGAAACAAATATAACTAACACTTCATCAACAAATACCATTACTTTAGAGACTAATATGGCTACAACAGAAATTACTCCGTCGCCTACCAATCCAGAACCAAGTATTGCTAAAATAGAACAACCATCTTCAGGATTAGGCATACAAACAGAAGCCACTAGCACAAGTTGTGGAAACGTCACCACCAGTCTTACTTTAACGGCTAACATCACCACAACCGACACCTGTTTTAACATCACTGCCAGCAATGTCTATTTAGACGGAGCAGGATATACCATCACCGGAGATAGAGAAGGATTTGATTATGGGGTAGTAGTTTGGGATACAGGTATCAATTATAATAATATCACCATAGCCAATTTAAAAATAGTTAATTTCAACATTTCCATCCGAGATAAAAATAATCCAGATACGACCCATACAAATGTAACTATTTTTAACAATACCGCAACTAATAACTCAGATAGAGTTAGCAATAATTCAGAAACCGGTTATTCCATTTATGCAGAAAACAGCGGCACGAATATAAGTTTCAACAATTTCAGCAACATATTAAGAATTGGTTATGGCAATAACCCTATTTCATTTAATATCCATAATAATCATCTAGCCGGAATAAATTTTGATGGAGGCAATGATTCTGTAGTTTACCAAAATACTATCATTGCCCCCGTAGATACAGCCATC
>JACPCC010000098.1 GCA_016179995.1 Candidatus Woesearchaeota archaeon
GTTAATATAGTAAGCGATACAAATTATTACTAAAATAAACTATCGTTCACTATTTAGAAAACGAAAGCTTTTAGCAATTATTTATTTCGTTTTCTAATACAAAGGAAAACAGGTTTCCAAGCAAATAGGTAGATTTGGTGAGTTTTGGTAAGTTGAAAAGATAAGAAATTAGTTTTTAGTGAAAATATTGAAATAAATTAAAGTTTGAATTAAATTAGATTAAACCATTTCCCTACTTCCCGCCTCTCTTCCTCACTTTAATAAAATCTCCCAGCGTGAATTCTTCTTTATTTTTCCTCTGCTCGAGCTTTTCAACAAAAGATTCTTCTTTTAGAATTACATTAAGGCCAAGAATCCTGCCAATTTTTTCTGCCGTGGAAATGTTAGGTTGAGTTTCATTAAGTTCCCATTTGGCTAACATGCTTTCTTTCTCCTGTAAAAGCTTAGCAAAATCTTCCTGAGTCATTTTTCTCTTTTCACGAGCGGTTTTAAGTTATTGGGAAAAATGAGGAACTAAAGTTAGCTCTGGTTCAATTTTATGAATGATTTTTTTAGGAGGAAAACGAGAAGAAGAAAAGGAAGAACTGCCACGTTTAACTTGTCCAAATCTAGCGCAAGAAGAACAGACTTGCATCTCTACACTTTCTACTTCTGCCCTAAATAATTGGGTAGATTTCCCACACATTTCGCAACCGACCATCTTAGGCTGAAAATAGGCTTAGTATATTAAAACTTAACGCTTGGTTTTATAGGGTTCAGACGTAGAACAAGAAAAAGTAGTTATTAGAACAATAGAAAAAATACAATAACTAATCAATTAAAAGACCCTTCATCCAGAAAGTATTTAAAGCGAAAATAGAGAAAGAGGATAATAAATTAAGCCTAAATTAATTAGTTTAATAGTATTTAAAAAACGGAGTTACCAAAAGAGAACAATAACGCAAAAATGAACCTCTCCGAAATAATATTCAGCCCTTTGTTTTTACTGTTTTTATTCGTCTTTATCTTAGTTTGGACTTTAACCCCGGCCTGGATTAAAAGAGCTAAACAAGCCGGCTTATTCGGTAAAGATATTCATAAAATAAGTCAGCCAGAAACTGCCGAGATGGGGGGAATTGTCGTTCTTCTGGGTTTTGTAATTGGAATTATGCTTTACGTAGCTTTACGTGTTTTTTTGTTTCAAGCCAATACTAATATTACCCAAATATTAGCTATTTTAACTGCCACACTAATTTCCGGAATTATCGGTATAATGGATGACATATTAGGCTGGAAAATCGGCCTAAGACAATGGCAAAAACCATTGTTAACTTTATTAGTAGCTGCACCAATTATGGCTGTTAATGCTGGAACTAGAATAATGCACATCCCATTTTTAGGGGGCGTAGATTTGGGAATAATTTATCCATTACTAATCATCCCTGGAATAATTTTAGTTGGTTGTAATGGTTTCAATATGCTAGCAGGTTATAATGGTTTAGAAACAGGACAGGGAATAATTATCTTAAGTACTTTAGCTTATTTAAGCTATCAAACAAATTCAGCTTGGTTGAGTGTCATCTCTTTGATTATGGTCTTTGCACTTTTAGGCTTTTATATCCATAATCGTTTTCCTGCCAAGATCTTTCCAGGAGATACACTAACATATACGGTCGGCGGCGTTATTGCTATAGTAGCTATATTTGCGAACTTAGAAAAAAGTTTTCTTATCCTCTTTGTCCCTTATGTGATAGAGTTTTTCCTCAAATTAAGAGGCAAGTTCCAGAAAGAGAGCTTTGCAGTTGTAAAAGACGATAATAGTTTAGAGCCGCGTTATGAAAAAATCTATGGTTTAGAAAACCTGATGGTTATTATTTTAAATAAAATTGGAAGTAGATTTGGCCAGATATTTAGCACCAGATTTAGTTTTAAGTCAAGTGAAAGAAAAGTAGTCTATGCGCTTTATGGATTTCAGTTTATTTTTGTGATAATTGCTGTAGTATTAAGAAATTAAGAGAGGTTGGTTTATCTAATAATAACATAAAACTAAAAAATGGAAAAAATAAAAACATCAAAAAGAGAAAGTATAATGGAACATAAAGAGAAACAAATGAAAGTAATAGTTATGATTCCAGCCTATAATGAAGAAGCCACTATAGGAAAAGTTATAGGAGATATTAAAGAGATAGGAAGAAATGAGTTTAATAAAATAGAAGTATTAGTCGTTAATGATGGTTCTACTGATAATACTATTAAAGTTGCTAAAGAAGCTGGAGCTGAGCATTTCTTCTCACATAAAAATAACTTAGGATTAGGAATGACTTTTAAAGATGGAATTAATGAAGCGTTGAAACTTGGCGCAGACATAATTGTGAATATAGATGCCGATGGACAGTTTAATCCTCAAGATATTCCACGCCTCTTACAGCCAATATTAGAAAACAAGGCCGATATGGTCACGTGTTCTAGATTTAAAGATCCAGCTTTAATTCCAAAAATGCCAGGAATTAAAATATTTGGCAATAAATTTTTTGCTAGAATAATTAACTCATTTTTGAATAAGAGTTATACAGATACACAATGCGGTTTTCCGCATAGTAGAAGTGCCCTGCGCCGTAATTGGAGAAAGAAACGGAAAATCGAGAGTGGTGAGCAATATTTTCTCTTACGGACTAAAAGTGTCGCTGATATTATTACGCAGTATGCGTGATTATGAACCACTAAAGTTTTTTGGATTGAGTGGATTTATTCTCTTTATGGTGGGATTGTTGAGCAGTCTGATATTATTTATTCGCTTTCTTTTTGTTGGCAAGTATGACCCTTATATGTCAGTAATTTATATTAACATTTTTGTAATAATCGTAGGATTTTTGTTTGTTGTTTTAGGTTTAATTGCGGATATGCTGGATAGAAACAGACAGCTACAAGAAGAAATTTTGTATAGGATGAAGAAGAAAGAATGTGAAGAAGAAAGAATGTGAAGAAGAGAATGAGAGAGTTAAAAAAGATAAGAAAGATTGTATTTGTTTAGCAATTTTGCGGTCTGTTTTCCTCGCCCCACTAAAGCTGTATGATGAATGAAATGGTAAATCTGTTATTTTGCTGGCGGGTAACTCAAACCATCTGACGAATGGTTACGCTCGGAAAACTTATTGACCGCGCCGAGCTAAACAAATAAGAAAAATTAACCACTATAAAAATTGTCGAGGAAAAGAGATTTTGAGGTAAAATATGTGTGGAATTTGCGGGTTTAATTGGGAAGACAAAGAACTAGGAAAGCTGATGATGCGCTCCTTAGAGCATCGTGGACCAGATGGTGGTGGTTTATATTCTGACAAGAACGTTACTCTGGGCCATAGACGTTTAAGTATAATTGATTTATCTGAAGCTGGCCAACAGCCCATGCCTAATGAAGACGGCACCATGCTCATAGATTATAACGGTGAGATTTATAACTTCCAAGAATTGCGTGAAGAATTGGAGAAATTTGGACATGATTTTATTTCTGATACGGATACTGAAGTTATCTTGCATGGTTATGAACAATGGGGTGAAGATGTCCTGCAAAAATTAAATGGCATGTTTGCTTTCTGCATCTATGATATTCCAAACAAAAAGATGTTTTTAGCCCGTGATAGAGTAGGAGTTAAACCATTGTATTATTATTGGGATGGGCAGCATTTTGCTTTTGCTTCAGAAATAAAAGCTCTGCTTTTAGCCGGCATGCCCCGACAAGTTAATCTCTCTGCTTTAAAGAATTATGTGCAGCTGCGTTACGTTCCAGGAGAAGAAACACTTTTTGCTGGGATTAAAAAGCTAGCTCCCGGACACAGATTAATTCTGCATAAAAATATGCTCTCTTTAAAACAATATTGGGATTTTCCAAACCATAACAATCAAGTTAGCAGCTTAAGCGAAGCACAAAAATATGTAAGATGGCTCTTAACTGATTCAGTTAAACGAAGATTGGTTGCAGACGTTCCTCTAGGGGTTTATCTTTCTGGAGGCATTGATTCAGCAGCTATAACGGCCCTAGCTAGCCAACTTAATTCTAAAGCAGTAAAGACTTTTACGGCCGGATTTAATTACAATAATGCGGCCGATAATCATGAAGTAGATGAATTAGATAAAGCACGCAAGATTGCCCAGCATTTTAATACAGAACATGAAGAAGTAGTTGTTGAAGGAAGCGTAGCAGAATTGCTGCCAAAAATTACTTGGTTTATGGATATGCCACATGGAGATCCGGTGATTATACCACAGTTTAGGCTCTCGCAACTCGCGGCAAGAAAAGTTAAAGTTGTTTTAGCGGGAGAAGGAGCAGATGAACTTTTTGGAGGATATGTACAATATGGTTCTTTTATGAGAGGACAACAGTTAAAACATATTCCGTTTAAACACAATGCCGTTAATGCTCTACCTGTAAAATTTATGGACCGTTTCTTTGACTACCCTTCTTCCATGGGTGAAAAAGGCAAAGAAAAAGTTGTTGATTTTATGGAAGATTTAAACGAACCAGAGAAAGCCTATCATGACTTAACTTCAATTACCAGCAAAAAAGATAATGAATTTCTTTTGACTGAAAAAATGAAAGAATCAAAAACAGTTTTAGACAAATTTCCTTCAGACAGAAAGCCTTGGCTGAATAAATTATTATATTACGATGGAAAAAGATGGCTGCCTAACTATATTCTTCAAGTTAATGACCGCTTGACTATGGCTAATTCAATTGAAGGCCGAACTCCATTTTTAGATTACCGCTTAGTCGAATATTCAACAGGATTACCTAGTAAATTTAAGATTGGCCAAGGACAAAATAAATTAGTTTTACGTGAGGCAATGAAAGATATAATCCCTAATGCCTTGTCTAAAAAACATGCTTTTTTTATGCCTTTGGATAAAAAACAACTCTTTAGTCTGATAAACCTGGAGCTTTGGCAGCGTTTATTTATTGAGCGAGATACTATACCTCTGCATCATAATATCAAGCTTTCTTCTTTGGTTTGAAAATTAATTTAATGAGGAGTGATTGGTAAAGAAATTTGATTTAAAAAAATATAATCTACAAATATTTAACAACGATTTAACTTAAAATGGAAAATAATAGCACACTGAAACACCGCATCATGACTGTAGATTTAGAGAATGATCTGCGCTCCGAGAGGAGTGTTAGCATCGATGTGGCTCTGCCTAAGCTGCTTAATTTCTTTGATGATCATAAGATTAAAACGACATTTTTTACAGTAACAAAGTTGTGGAAAAATTATGAGTCGGAACTGAAAGAAATCTCTAAGAAACACGAATTAGCTTCACATTCGCATACGCATACTGTTTTAAACCAATGGAATGCTGAGTTTGAGATTAAAACGTCGATGCAAAAGATGAAAGAGTATGGAGTTAAATGCAGTGGTTTTCGAGCTCCGCGATTTGTCCCGGCTGCAGATTATTTTTCGTACTTAAAGAAGCACGGTTATACTTATGATTCGAGCTTAGCTACTTATTTTCCAGGGAGATATAAACATTTAGATTTACCGCAAAAACCATTTTTAAACAAAGGAATAGTGGAGTTTCCTATTCCTACATTATTACACCCCTCAATTAATGCAGGATTGTCTTACTTGAAACTAATGCATCCTGCATCTAAGCTCTTTAATCCACGTTATTTATTTTATATGCATCCTTGGGAGTTGTTAGAGAGAAAACAATTACAGAAAATTAACAAAGAAAGACCAGCAGTAATACCTTCTTTGATACCAGCACTCTTAAAGCGAAATTCAGGAAAGAAAGCCTGGGAAATATTGGAAGATTATTTATTTAAAGAAGAAGGTAAATGGATTGGCTGTAGAGATTGGCTAGAGAGACAAAAAGAGAGACAAAGAAAGAGACAAGAAAAAGAGGCAAAAGTTAATGGGCAATTACACTTCTAAATTATTGCAGGGAGCAGGAATTATCTTTGTTTTTAGTTTATTTACTTCTTTAAGCGGCTATTTTATCCGCTTAGTTCTCGCTCATAAATTATCTCAAGAAGATTTTGGCTTGTTTTTTGCAGTATATAATGTAGTTTTGCTGATAGGTTGGATTAAAGGCTTTGGTTTTAGCTCTGCTATTGGAAAATTTGTACCGGAATTAAAAGTGAAAGATGATTTTGCAGGCATAAAATCCATTATAGTATTTATGGCCTCATTTACTTTTTTAAGCACGATAGTTATGTTTATAATTGCTTATTTTCTTCCTTCCGAATTACTGAATTATTATTTTAAAAGTGGTTTGGGGCGGCCGCTATTGTTTATTTTCTTTGTATACATAATCATAGATGGATTCTCGCAGGTAATGACTGGATTTTTTATTTCCACGCATCATTTTGCTCTCTATGCCAGCCGAGATTTGATGATTAGATTAATTATTTTAATTGGTCTGCTGGCTTTTGGCTCTAATGTAATTAATGTAGGTTGGATTTATGTGATAGGAGTTTTAGGCGCCTTGTTGATTAACTCTTATTTCTTCTTCCGCCAGTTTAAATTTTTTAGTTATCCCCTAATTTTTAACAAACCATTACTAAAAGAAGTTTTTATTTTTAGCACACCTTTGGTACTGCGAGATGTTTTTGGCGTGCTTATGGCCAGAGTAGATACATTAATGTTGACTTTCTTTCGTCCATTAAAGGAAGTAGCCATTTATAACGCCATACTGCCTACAGCCGAGTTATTGATGCTCTTAGGAAGACCTTTTGGCCGTGTTATGTTTCCCCTCAGTTCGGAATTGCAGGCTTTAAAAGAACAACAACAAATTGTTTACTTATTGCATAAGACTCATAAATATTTATTGATGCTCTTGCTAGCTTTGTATGGGATAATATTTTTCTTCTCGGATTTAATTTTGGGCCTGCTCTTTGGTCCAGAATATGCCATTGGCTCTTTAGGACTGAAAATATTAGGTTTAGGGATACTGTTATCTAGCTTGAACTTAGTCGATTACGATGTCTTAATGGGCTTAGGCAAAAGTAAAGAAGCGACAAAGATAATATTGGGAGCAAATGTTCTTAATTTGGTTTTAAATTTAATTTTTATTCCCTGGTTGGGGAGATATAATCTAGGTTATTTAGGAGCGATAATTACTACAACCATTAGTTCTATTTTCGTAACATTTTTATTAATTTATAATTTACGCAAGTTTGCAGGCTATAAACCGCCGTTTAGAGAATGGTTTATCTCAGGGATTGTTGGAGGGATTGTTTTATTTGGCGGACCTTGGTTGTTCTCTCAAATTACTGAGGATATATATTTACGAACGGCTTTTTTCTTTTTGTCTTTAGGGATTTACGCAGGATTGCTTTTGCTGCTGAAAGTTGTTAGTGTTGAAGAGATTAAGAGCATGGTAAGATTGGTGACGAAGAAGGAGGAGAAGTTAAATTGAAAAACGTTTATTTAGTAAGGCATATTGTAATAAATTAAGTATTAGTCCACACTTATTGCCTTAACAAACTATCAAATACTACAGAAAAACATATAAAGTAGGACTGTTTTAACCTAACTATGTCCAATAAACCACGTTCTAAAATCTATGAAGATGTTGTCAACCTGCTCAAGAAAAGTTCTTACACCATCCTGCAAATAGCAGAACACACAAAGATTAATTGGGAAACGGCTAAGAACGCTGTAGAAACACTCAGCAAGATTAATTTGATCACACCAACAGAAAAGAATGGCAAAACTTATTACCAAGTTAATGAAGCTAATTTTCTTCAACTGCGAAAAGATACTCTTTTAGGCTTGCCTTTAACAGAAGAACAAGAAAAAACTACCAAAGCACTATTCACCAGAATCAGACAGCGCTGGCAGGAGATTACAGGCAGAAGTATAAACAAAACTTTCCAACAAAAAATATTAGTAAGATTAGTAGAAGAAAATAATATTCAAAATGTACCTTATGGATGGTATCTGTTTGGAGAATGCGCAGTATTATTTAATTCAGAGGATAATGATATTAAACCAATAATAAAATATGATACTCAAATAGAAAAAATAATCGCAGATTTTTCCCATTTGACTATTAAAGAGTTATTAGAAAGACATTATTTAAATAACGAATTATATAAAACAAAGTTAAAAATTGCAGATTTATTGCTTGCGACATTTACTGATGAATCATTGCAACAGTTAAAACGATTGGTACGACAATTAGTATTTTCCATCAATTCAGATAAAGAAGTCTTAGAATACATTAATGCATTTCATTCTGCAACAGTTAGGCTAGTTAATGGATATAATGCCAAAGAGATGGAAGATCTCAGACCGATGATAAATGAAGTTTTCACCTGCCTCTGGGAGTTGATTGGACTATTTAACTTAAAACAATCCATTACTGCTTGGTATGATTCGGCTACAATCAAACGTCATTACCAACTAAGAAAAGATTCACTGATTCCTGAACTAGAAGTTCAACTAATAGCTTTAATAGACCACTGTCCGCCATTAAATATTCCAAAAGACAGCTCCATCCTCAAATTTAAAGGGATTCTGGCAGTAAAACCTCAATAAAATTTTGAAACTCAGCAAAATCTTTAGTATTTCTAGTTATGAGATACAAGCACTTTCCTTTGAGTGCTAAGACCAGATGAAGTGCGTCGGGATAATTTCGAGGTGATAATTGGCGAGCTTTTTGCTCATCCTCTTTAGTTCTGATAACTTTAACAACTTGCCCTTCTTTAAATCCATTTAGGAAGTTATTAATCATATTCTCATCACAGTATTTCTTAAATTCATCAACTACCCAATCTGAGACAACAAGTTGATATTTCCCATCCCTAACTTGGTTGAAAGTAAACACAGCAAAATCGGATAAACAATTAAATTTATTACTCCTGCCTTCTAATAAGTCTCTGTACACATTAGTATCTACATATATTTTAACCATAATATTTCCTCAAATCAATTTTACCGCCAACCAGAAAGACACTCCCCCCAAGACTATGCCACCCAAGACATCAATAATATCATGTTTCTTAAGATAAAGACGGGAATAGGCAACAATGACAGTGATAGTTATTAAAAACACAGTTAGAGGAAAATAATTAAATTTTTCTGAAAATATCAAAGCCAGAAATAAAGCTCTGGCCGTGTGCCAGCTGGGAAAAGAAGAGGCGTCTAATTTTT
>JACPCC010000117.1 GCA_016179995.1 Candidatus Woesearchaeota archaeon
ATGCGCAATACGCTGCAGGAACAGCAACTTTAACAGTTAAAGCTAAACCGGAAGAATTGAAAGCTTGTCAAGTGCCAGCATCTCCTTCGACAGGACAAGCGCCAGCTCCTCTAAGCAGGGGAGAAAGTTGTTTTGATGAAATTAAAAACCAAGATGAAGAAGGTATTGACTGCGGCGGAGTTTGTTTAGATTGTCCGAAGAACGATATGATGATGTTTATTATTGCTGGAGTAGGAATTTTAATTGTATTGGGATTGGTTTTAGGCGTATTTCTCTGGAAGAGGGAGCAAGTAGAATTACCTCCAGAAACTTCACAGCAGCTTAAAGCTTATTTTCAAAATAGTATGCAAGAAGGACAGAGTAAAAAAGAAGTAGTCAATCACTTGATTAAAGACGCCGGATGGAAGAAGTCTATTGTCAAGAAGTTCCTGAAAGAGAATAAATTTTAAAGTAAATCTTATAAAGAAGTGATTATTAGGGGATAAAGAGGCGTGCCAAGTTAACAAATACGAGGTAATTAATATGGCTAAGAAAGAAGAAAATAAAAACGGAAGTTCTGCCGAGAAAGTAGGCTTTCATAAAGGTTCATTAGCAACATTAACCAAAGAACGGGAAGAATTGATGCGTATCTTACAGATAGTAGAGCAATTAATGCAGATGCATATTAAAGAATTGAAGACTTTAGGTGTGGATTTAGTTGCGCAGGCTAAAACTCAAGCACAGCAGATGAAGGGCAAGAAGCCGATAGAAGATGTGCTGAATTAGAGATTTCTAAAAGGTATTTTATTTTTAAATTTTATTTTAGCTCTATTTAGAATTTTAGTAAAAAAAGTAAAAAAAGAAAAATAAAAAACTTCTCTAGCTTATCTTTTAAGCAAGGATGCTAGTAAGAAGATTATTACTGCCAAAACAATTACTACGCCACTTATTAAGATGGTTAAAGCGTAATTTTGCTGTGTACTGCTTAACTGTAAATCTTCTTGTGCAGCAGTATTGCTTGGAGCTGGAACAGTAGCTGTAGTTGAAGCAGGTAGTTCTAATTTTTCATAGACTACTTTAACTGGTTTTTCTGTAGCAGTTGTGCTTGAAGCAGTACTTCTTGGAACAGTAGTTTGTCCGGTAGCAGTTTGGTCAGACCATTGAGCGACTAAATCTCGGCCATTATCATCTAAAACACGGCTGATTTTGTCTTGTAAAGATTCGACGTTATCTTGCAAGCGACGGACATTACTTAACAAATCACGGTCAACTGTGTTTCGGTCTTCCACATCACTTTCTAGGTTATCTACTTTTTCTTGTAATGTACTAAGATCGTCATCTAAATCTTGAAGTTTTTCTTTATAACGTTTTAATTCTCCTAAATCGTTATTATCTTGAGCTCGTTCATATTTTCTTTTGAAGCTGTAAAAGTCATCATCATATCTCGATAATTTGTCTTTTAAATCGTTGTAGTCTTGTTCGTCGGAACTGATAGAACTGCCCGAAAGAGTAACGGTTACAGTTGCACTGTCCGTGTTTGGTGTTACTACTTCATTAGTTTGGATAGTATAACTAAATGTGTCCGTTGTTCCAGTAAATCCTGATTTTGGGTAATACATTACTACTTGTCTACCTAACACACTATTAAACACAATTGATACAGTTCCACCATTAGTAGAAGTTGGACCTGCTGATAGTATACTTAGAGTATAAGTATCAACACTACCATCAATATCATTAAACAAAACATCAATCTCTTTTGGAGTATTGGCTTGTGTACTAGCAGTATCATCGATGGCATCTGGCACAGCCATTACACTTCCGCTAAAAACTGCGAGCAAAACCAACATTAAACATAATTGGATTATTTTATTCATTTTTGGTTCACCTTTAACTAGAGTTATTTCTACTATAAAATGGTGAATATATATAAAGGTTTCGGGGAAATACGAGGAAACGTACTTCTTACACATAACTTTACTTCCCGAAAGAGATATATAGTAAAGGCAATAAATAATCATACAAAATAGTTATTGCCTTTAAATACAAAAAAATAAAGCAACGACTTTATTTTTTGTACAGAAATGAAGTAGTTTCTTCATTTCTCGTATAGTTAACGCAATTTAATGTACAAAAATTTAGTGCGTTAACTATAAATTAAAAGAGCTTTTCTATTTTAGGTGGTCAAAAATGGCTTGGAAAGAGATTGTTGAGTTAATTATGATTATTATTGGTGCTATGGCGTTAATGGCTTTGGCTCTGCGAGGACTGGGCTTTATATGAAAGTAAGAACAACTCGTATAATACTTCATTTCGTTCTGTTGTTTATGAATGCGGGATTTGTTTTGTATACATTACAAAGACAAGGCAGTTTTGAATTGTATTATAATATTCTTACTGTCTTGTTGACTATAGGTTATTTTGTTTTGGAGATGCCGATTAATGAAGAGTCATGAGAAATTCGCCGAAAGTGCCTTACTTTCTTGTTTTTATTAGAGAAATAGATACTTTTACTAATTTAGTAAATATTAAAATAAAAATCTCAGAGGATTTATAATTTATCTTACCATACTCAAATACACTAAGATTATCTCTAAAATTGACAAAGCTACAGATAAACTACTTTTTTTGTAATAGATAGAGATAGTTATAGCTATTAGATTGATTACTGCTAAAAAAAACAGAATTATTTGTATTATACTCATTTTAGCCACCTCTCTAATACCACTATAATTAAACCTATTAAACCAACTAAAATACTTCCAATCCATCTTAATGTAGCATTACCTATAGAAGATAGGCCAATGCCCCATAATACAAAACCGATACTTCCCACTACAACAACAATAACTGCTAATAAATCATTAGGTCTAATTGCTCCGATATCATCCATTTTTGTTTCCTTAAATAGTTATTATTTTTTATTTGTTTATATTTCTTTCTCTTATTTTTCTTTAACCTAAATAATTACTTCCCCCCTATGTATCTTGGGCAGAAAGTTAAGAATTTTCTTTTCTTTGTATTTAGCACAGCCAAGGGCTTCTTTTCCATAATACAAGACGACCATTCTGCTTTCAGGGCCGAGGTCTTTATCTAAATCTTGACCTTGAAAATAGGTTTTAGTTTCTTCAGCACTCAATTCAACACTGTTTTTTAGAGTTAAGCCTTTTTTCTGAGCTTCTTGGGCTAGGAGCTGTGTGCCTTCTTTACTCAATCTAATCTCGCCGTTTTTCATGATCTCAGCGAAATATAGCCCATAACGGTCAACAATGAGGTTGCGCAATTCAACTTTAGAGATGTCTCGATTAATCAAAAATATCCGCTCATTGTCGTTCTTCAAATAGACATATTCTTCTTCCAAAGCTAAGCAAAATTGTTCAATGAGCTTTTTCTTTAGAGATTGTACTTCTCGAGTGTTGAAGATGTTTAGTTTTTGCATGGTTTATTAGTATGTGTATTGGCCAGGTTAGTTTAAACAACCTATATTTAATAAAATTATTGGTAATTTTAGTGAGCTGTCTGCTACTTTATAACTGTAAATTATATAAATGATTGCTTATTTGCCGTTTTCTATGAAATATGCTTCTAATCGAAATAAAACTGGGATGAGTAATGTTGCTTGTGAAATTGATGGTGGTCAACCTCAAGCTGAACGTGCCGTTCCATATGATAGTATTACTGTTACTTATAAAGTAGGGGATCGTTTAGAATCTTCATCTAAACCAAGACGAAGAAGAGTGATATCTGAAGAAGAATCGTTAGACCTTGTGGATTTAATGGAAAGGTAATGATTATCTATTATTCACTTTTTAAAAATTAATAATTTATAAGAAAGAATACGGAAGGAAATACCATGGACAATGACAAATATTTTGAAAGAAGAGATCAATCAGTAATTAGAACTTTAGAAGGCGAATGTGTGGGCAGTTTTTCAGATTTACAACAAGCAGCCATACATATTGTTGAACGCCCTGCGCAAAGAGTTAGATATTATAATTTGTCTTTGGATCATGATAGCCTAGCTGAACCATTGTATAAAGCTTACCATAAATAATACTATAAGTGATTTTTAGGTTTTATAATTTTCAGATTTATCTATTCTAATCTAAACTTATCATATTTTGTGTGATATATTTATAACTTATCCAACTCCACAAACTGCATTCTCTTAAACTTTTAAAAAAAGTTTAATCAAAACAAGAAACTTCGTTTCATCATCCAACTCCCCAAACAGCGTTATCTCGTAAACTTTTAAAAAAAGTTTAATC
>JACPCC010000118.1 GCA_016179995.1 Candidatus Woesearchaeota archaeon
TTTCCCTGAAGACGACTTTGCTGAGAGCTATAAAATTTATGCTACCGATTATGTAGATATTGCCGACGAAACCGGAACATCTGCAGAAATGGCTGCGAAAATCCTGCTCAGCCAATACTTCTGGAATAAAGCAGAAATTAATTCACTGGATATTATCTTTGAAGAATCTGAATTATGTGCTCCAGATGCCGATAGAGCATTAGGAAAAGCTTATTCTTGCAAAGGAAATATCATCTATGTTACAGACAAGACATTAATACCGGCAGATACAGAGCATTTCACTTTGGCGATAACTACATTCAAAAACAGCCAGGAATCAGAGATAGAATCCTGGGCTTGGAGATGAGAATAACTGTATAAAACTAAATATAGTATAAATACCCAGCAACCTCTCTTCTCCATCACCCAAAATTTTATAAACAAAACCAAGACATTTTCTTCCCATGTTCAAGGTGCCACTTCCAGAGTTGAGAGAGATAATTCTACAAAGTAAAAAAATTACACCAAGGGATTTAGACCAACGATTGAAAGAAAAAATTAACGAACTTTCCGGCTTAATCAGCGAAGAAGGAGCCGCTCACATCATCGCTAATGAATTAGGTGTAGAATTAACTAAAAAAGGCAGCGAAAAACTAAAAGTAAAAGAGATTTATGCTGGTATGCGGGATGTTACTGTTCTCGGCCGCGTGGTAAAAAAGTTTGACGTACGCGAATTTTCTAAAGAAGAAAAAAAAGGTAAGTTATGCGCCGTAATTATCGGTGATGAAACTGGAACTATACGTATCGTCTTCTGGAATGAACAAGTTAATTTGTTAGAGAAAGTAAGTGAAAATGATATACTCCTGATTAAACACGCTTACGCTAAAGAAAATAATAACGCCAAAGAATTGCATTTTGGGGAAAGAGGGGAAGTACAGATTAACCCAGAAGGTCAAGAGATTATCACTGTAAAAACCACCAGCGCTGCAGAAAGGAAAAAGATTTCTGAGCTGCTAGAAGGTCAATCTGCCGAATTACTTGCCGTAGTCGTACAAGCTTTCGATCCACGTTTTTTCACTGTTTGCCCTCGCTGCAACCGCAAAGCTACGCCTAATGGCGAAACATACAACTGTTCAGAACACGGAGAGGTTACACCCAGCCAATCTTATGTCTTAAACCTCATCCTTGACGACGGCAGCAGCACTATCAGAAGCGTCTTCTGGAAAAATCAAGTAAACCACCTATTAGGTAAAGAAGAAATAACTATGCTGCCTTATCGCGACAATCCCGGTTCATTTGAAGAAGTTAAAACAGAATTGCTGGGTGAACAATTAAAGATTACCGGCAATGTACGCAAGAACGAAATGTTTGAAAGATTAGAGTTTAATGTTCTGACTGTAGAGAAAGCCAATCCAGAAAACGAGATTGCAAAATTAGAGAGCGCTTGATTGGATTATAGATAAATTAAATTATATAGAGGTAAAGGAATAGTTACAATAATTTTTTCTTAACTAATATCCGTTAAATCTTATTAAAGCCAAATCAGCAAAACTGCTAATACCTACCTGATTTAAATGAAGCCAAGTATTATCTGCTGGCTCTTTTAATAATTGAATAAGACCCTGAAGAGCTGGGGCAGTCCGTTCCAAAAATCTGCTTTTTATTTTATCATCGAGTAGAGTGCTTAATTCTTCACGATAAGTTCGAGCTTGCTCGAGAGAATATAGTAGTTGTTTTTTTGCTCGTTTGTATTTTCCGTGGTCTAGTGCCTCATAAGCTAGATAGACTGCGTCAATACTCTGCTGTGCTAAATTATGGTCTAGGATTTGCGAATTGATTGAATAACGCAAATCTGCAAACAACATCCCTATTGAAGTAATATCAGAAAGAGTATAATAATAGGCAGAAAGAATAGTTCCTGGACTTTTATTTGTAGTTTGATCCATTTTAAGTATATATTCCTAGTTGTTTGAAATTTATTTAATATCAAAACTGGATGAAAAACAGCAAATCAAAGGCTTCTTTAAATAAGTTCTCTTTAGAAGTGATTACCACATTTTTTAAACTTAAACTATTTATATCCCTAAATGCTCTTTTACACCCATCTTAGTTTAGGCGCTTTATTCTTTGTGATATTATATAAAATAAATCCCGCTTTAGCTGACTGGAAAATATTGCCATTCATTTTCTTAGGTAGTATCCTGGCCGATATTGATCACACTAATAGTAAGATAAATCAGTGGAGTGGACCAATTGGAAAAATAATAGTTTTCTTTGCTAGACATCGTGGTTTCTTTCATTCCATTTTCTTTGGAGGGATTATATTTTACTTGGCCTATCTTGCTGGCTACTGGACTTTTGGCCTAGGACTAATATTGGGACATTTAGCCCACCTAATAGGTGATGGTTTAACACCTCTTGGCATACACCCATTCTATCCATTTTCACGATACAATTTACGCGGTCCAATAAGGACAGATAGTTGGACAGAGAAGATATTTTTAGTTATTTTAGTGACGGTGATATTGGGGTTGGTTTTTGTAAGATATTGAATTACCTTGAGGACAATATTATTATATTAGAACATTATTTAGCTTTTAATGAATTATAAAGAAGAGGTCTTAAATAAATTAAAGCAGTTCAAAAAAGAAGATATAATCATAAGCACTCATGCTTTAATTAGACTTAAACAAAGACAAATCTCAGAAGCAGAAATTATAGAAAATATTATAAATCCAAGAAGGCTTCAATATGCTGTAAAGCAAAAAGCAAACAATCTAGCAGAAGAGAAGTTTGATTGTTACTTTGGTTATAGCAAAACACAATGCCATAGGTATATAATAATCATCAAAAACAAAATTATTGTTGTAACTGTTATTAAAATTAATAAGAGATGGCAAAGAATAGTTGAGAAAAAAATAAATAGAGATTGAAATGTTCAAAAACTTTAATTACGATTATGATTCAGAGAACGATAGTTTATTTCTTTACGACCCTACTTCTAAGTCTAAAAGTAGTATCGAATTAGACGATTTAATTATTGACTTCAACAATAAAAAGGAAATTTCAGGAATAGAAATCCTTAATGCATCCAGCTTCTTTAAGAGCTTGGATATAGAAATGCTTGATGTATCAACTGATCTTTTAAAAACTCTTAGAGGATGCAAAATAGATATTGTTACTAAGAGCAATTTTCTAGTAATTAAGTTCATGCTGTTATTTGAAGAAGATAGGAAGTTAGCAGCTACAGCTATGATTCCGACAATTAGTGAACCAAGTCCAGCTTTGGCCGTGGTTTAAGTTCATTTAATTTTAAGAGATTATCTTCTTTAACATCGGGCACTTATTCTCTTTATCTTTTTCTTAATATTTACTTAATTGAGTAGAAAATACACCGTTCCACAAATACTAAAAAGATAAGTAGTTACTTGTAAGTAGTAATTAAATCGAAAAGTTTATAAATAAAGCACCATTTTTAACCCTATGACCTTAGATTTGATTATTTATTGTAAAGATGCGCCAGATCACTTAGAGTTAGCTACTTCTTTATGTGCTATAAGTCATACCTATGACGAACAAACAAGAACATTTAATTACGATTTAGGGAACGACGAGATTATTGGAGTAAGTGTCAAACTAAAACCATTTATCCTCTGTGAAGAATATGAACGTGAATCTGTAGATACAATGATTGCAAAAGCAAGAACTAGGGGATATGAAATACCTGAAGGGTTGATTAAAAAATTAGAAGTAGACGGTAAGGCTAATTTGATGGAAAATGCTTTAAAGTATAGCATAGAAGGATTAACAACTGACCGTGCGGATTATGGATTAAAATTAGACAAAGAATTATTTGATTATTTAAGACTAAATCCTAATTTAGCAAAAGCTCTTCCAGAGTTCTCGACGGGATTAGATTTAGTTAACTTTTCCCAAGGAAAAGAATTATACTCGGTCAAATTAGCAGTTGGTATTGGTTCAGATAAAAGTAAAATATCCAGTATGATCGCCTTAGCAAAACAAATTGCAGAAAAATACAATGGTGTTTTATATGATCCTCAAAGCGATTCTTTAGGTGATCCTAATGTAAGCGAACTTACTAAGCAGTCTAAATCTGCTTTTAATGAAAAGAGTGGTT
>JACPCC010000119.1 GCA_016179995.1 Candidatus Woesearchaeota archaeon
AAAGTCCTCTATCTAAACTCTCTAAAATATAATTTAGACCAAAAAAATCTCACTTACCGCGGTGGTGTTATCTCCAGGTTTGAAAAAGTGATTCCCTATTCTAAAATACAGCACGTTATTCTCTATGAAAGTTTCTGGCAAAGGATTTTAGGTCTATCTTCCTTATCTATAGAAACCGCTAGAGAAGGTGGAGTTAATGCTGCTCCTAACTATCAAAGCAGCAACTATCCAGGAATTAACTCTTTTGCCTTCAGACCTACAGGGCCATATATTCCAGACTTGAAAAAAGAAGACGCTGAAAAAATAAAAAATAATATCATGAACCTAGTGAATAAATATAAGTCTAGAGCAGGGGTTTGAGTTTAAAAAAGAATGCCACTTTGAATAAATTAATAAATCGTGTTTGTTTAGCTCGGCGCGGTCAATAAGTTTTCCGAGCGTAATCATTCGTCAGATGGTTTGAGTTCCCCGCTTATGAATAAAAAGCATAGTTTATCTCATTGACAACACATCTTTGCGGGGCAAGGAAAACAGACCGCCGAAAGCTAAACAAATACAATAAATCTATAAAAATTACAAACCAGTGAACTTATTTTAATTGATATTTAAAAGTTCCATCAATTCGTGAGTGGCATAAACCATAATTTTTGGTTGTTCTTTCAATTTCTTTTCGTTAGACCAAATCGCACAATTCAAATACAGAGCTAATGCAAAATAAACGATATCTTTAGGATCAGGACATATATTATCGGCTCTTTCTCTATATTTTAGAAATTCTTCTTCTGGAATAATAGTAATATTATGTTTAAGAATCAAATTTAACCACTCAAACTCCTCTCCATTAAGTCTAGATTTTTCCATAACTTCTTCTTTATTATTTTCTAATTCTTCGAATAGTAGTTGCGGTGCAAAAAGACTTAATCTGCTATCAAAAAAAGAATCAATAGGTTCATCAGGTTTAATTAACATAGACATAAGTACATTGGCATCGATAACTATTTGCATTATCACATACTCCTAAATTTGTGAGCCATTCTCTCATTAATTTTTTTAGATATGTCATTGGCATCTTTTTCAGTAAGTTGGCTAAGGTTAGCTAATCGCTTTAAAATTTCAACTTCTTTTAGCTTATCTTCAAATGCTTTTCTAGCTATAGCTGACCAATTAATTTCTTCTAGTTCTGCCATTCTGCTCTTCATCTCTTCTTCTACTGAAACTGATATTGTTCCCATGATAAATCACCTTGTTTATTTAATAATTTTGTTAATTTTATTATAAATAAGAATTCTAATATTTAAATCTTTTGCTTTAAAATTTGGATTGGATGAGTCTTAAAGCGGGACTATCTGAAAAGAGAATTAATTTACGCCAATTTTGATCCATTCTTAACATTTCTTTCTGGAATTGCTAAAATAACTTCCCTATTATCTTGAACAAAACCAGTCGTTAAAACTTCAGAGACAAAATTACCTCTTTCTCAAAAAAAATCATTCCAAGTGATTAGTGCCATTTAAAGAACCAAAAACAACTTAACCTCACTCTTCTAATAAATGCTTAACCATGGCCGCATAAGCCGGCCTGGCAATCAGAACGCCAAAAGAAGCTCCTGCAATAGTTGTGAAAGCAAAACCTTTCAATAAACCTGCACCGGCAAACCATAATGGAATCATACCGGAAAAAGTAGTAAGATACGCACCAAAGACAATAAACATAGCTTGCTTGATTCTCGTCTTCCAATCAGATATAGTTTCTCCCCGTAAAGTCTCATCTGTAATTATAACTAAATGATCCACTCCTGTACCTACAACAATAATAATGCCAGCAATAGCTGCTAAATCCAAATTCCAACCAACTAAAGCCGCAAAACCTAGGATTAAGACCATCTCAGAAAGCAAAGTTAAAACCATAGGTAAAGCAATCTTAATCTTTCTGTAACGTATCGTCACAAAAGCTGCTACAGAAACCAAAGCTAATAACCAGACCCAAAGAATATTCTGTAAGAACTCCTGCCCTAAAGAAGGTGAAATAGTATCCATTTTGGCTACTTCCATCTTCACAGGCAGACTACCAGTAATTATAATGGTCTGTAAACGTTTCATATTTAATAAAGCATCACTCATAGCTTCTTGCTGTGTTCTTCCCGCGCCAGAACCAGAAATTTGAATATCAGTTGTAGCACGACCTTTTAATTCTGCTCCAATATTCAAGAAATCTACCTGTTTATCATCTAAATATAGATAAATCCCATCGCTCAAATAAGCTCCCCCTTTGCTAGGATCGCTAACTACCGTTAACTTATCAGTCAAACGGGCTTGTCTATCTGCTGCTTCTTGGCTTAAAGAGATAGCAAAAGAAAAACGACAAGCATAACTACCATCACTACTCTTACCACAGCCTTGATTAGGATCAATTCCTGAACACTCTGCTGTACGACAGACATAAGTAATATCTTTCTTTCCGCCGAAAAAAACAGTTTCATTAGAAATTTTCGCTTCGAACTTACCTTGTTTAGACAATAATTCTTTCACTTCATCTTCCGTAACTCCGGCCAATTCAATAATAATAAAATCATTTCCAGCTAAATCTGATGCGCCGCGAACAACAATATCGCTTAACCCAAAAACATTCAAACGTTCTTTTAAGTTAGCAATAGTTAATTCTAAATTATCTTTAGATAAATCTTCCAAAGGCTTGAGAACTACTCTTGTTCCCCCTTCTAAATCCAAGCCTTTCTTGATATTAGAAGTAGGAGCATCATAAACTTTCAAACCCAAATCGGTCAAACCTAGACTATTTGGCTGAGTTATTAAACTATAAATTTTCCGATTAGTCTCTAAACGTATGGTTTTATTTGCTTCGATATTTGCTACAGCCCCATAATAATCATCTATAGAATTAATTTTTTGACTATCGAGAGAAATTATTCTTTCCCGTGCCAGTGGTGTTAATTTTGTGGCTGGATTTTCTATTCCAGCAATAGCCGCCGAAGAATTTAAACCCACGCTTCTTATAGTGACACCTTCTGTACCAAATAATTGAGGTTGAATAGATACAAGAGATAAAACTAGAAAAGTTAATAACAGTATAACTCTCCAGTCTTTTAATATTGATTTAATTTTGCTTTTACTGTTACCAACCAGATTTTTAAAATCGTTTCCCATTTTCAATATTAATCCTTTGTTGTTATTAATTTTTATTTTTTATTTTAAATTTTAATTTTATTTGTGTTCACTCACTTTCTTTGAACCATCAAGGTGATGTTTCTCTAAATACCAGCGTAATAGACCTACGTTCTGTATCCAAGTCATAATCACATCAACGACTAATCCGATAAAGATAATAAGCATAATTTGTTTAATAGTTTCATTTTGAATAAATATTAATGCCAGCAATACTGCAGATACAGTAGTTCCAGTCATAGTCAAACCAGTAACAATTGCTCCATAAATTCTGTCCATGACACTGCCTTCTTTTCGTTTCAAAACTCGACTAGTCAACAAGATATCTGTATCAATAGAATAACCAATAAGCATCAAGAAGGCAGCAATACCGGCAGAATTTAGTTTCTCCCCAGTTAGATTAAAGATTGCCATAGTAATAACGATATCGGAAAATCCTGCCAAAATAACCGCAGCACTGGGAATCGGTACACGGAAATAGATGAAAACCACGATTCCCATTAAGACAAAAGCAAAGATTAAAGCCGTGATAACTTGACGAAAGAAACTTTCTCCTAAAGACGAACCTATAACCTCTACACTATAATTATTTGCGTGAATTACTCCTTCATCTTTCAAAACTTTGAGCATAGCATCAATTTCTGTGTTTTCCTGAGCACCAGAATCTATCGCTAAACCAACTACGTTTCCTACTGAACTTAAACTGCGCACGCTGATTTCTGCTTTAGGAAACTTATCCAGCAACATAGCCCGTAAAGTAGCTTCATTCCAGTTAGAATTATCTAAAGCAGTTAAAGTAATAATAGAACCACCTTTCAAACTAACTCCTCGATGTACAAATTCGCCCGTAAGAGCATACTGAGTGCTTATTTGAATTAAAGCTAACACTACTAACAGCAAAGAA
>JACPCC010000087.1 GCA_016179995.1 Candidatus Woesearchaeota archaeon
TATGAAGTTTGCAACACCGTCGTGGTCATGAGTTTTACCGAAATCTTTCTTAGTCTATCTTTGTAGATTAAATGTAGGGTTACAATATTTCGGCTCTGTCCCAGCGAATAGCAACGCAAAACTCATCTCTTGACCTTGATGACGATGTTGCTTCACTTTACTGAAGTATTACTCTACTAGCAAAATTATTTAAAAGAAACTCTTTTATTCTAATTATATGCTCAAAAAATCTATTACTTCTATTGAACTAGCTGCTATAGTTGAGGAATTGCGGTCTTTGCTGCAGGGGAAGATTTCTCAAATATATTCTTTAGGCGAAGAGGAAATGCTGCTGCAGTGGCACGTTTCGGGAGAAGGTAAAAAGCTGCTGCGTATTCTCTTTGGGAAATGGTTAAATTTGACGGAACATAAAGAGCCAGCGGACCAGCCTTCGTCTTTCTGCCGGCAGCTGCGCAAGAATTTAGGCAATGCTACTTTGAGAGAATTATATCAACAAAATTCTGAAAGGATAGTTGTGCTTAAATTAGAAAAAAAAGAAACCTATCATTTGATCATAGAATTTTTTTCTAAAGGAAATATCATTCTAACTGATGATAATTTTAAAATAATCGGAGTACAAGAGAGGCAGGTTTGGAAAGATAGAGCCGTTAAACCTGATGAAGTTTATGTTTTTCCAGCGTCCAAAGCTAATTGGAAATTGTTGGAAGTAGAGAGCCTTAAAACTTTACTGCGACAAAGTTCTATGAGCAGTTTAGTTAAGTTTCTCGCCGCAGAAATAGGCTTGGGCGGTATTTATGCCGAAGAGGTTTGCCGGCGTTAGTTACAGAAGAAGAAGTGAGGGAGATAATAACAGTTATTGATGAGTTTAAAGAATTAGTGAAGAAGCCGCAGGGGTATCTTTACGATGATGAAGTTACGCCTTTTCCTCTCTTGTTGAGGCAGCCTAAAGAAGTATTGGCTAGTTATAATGCGGCGTTGGATAAATGGCAGCCCGTGCAGAAATCGTCTCCGCAGGAGAAAGTAATCGAGTCCATGGAAAATATCATTCAACAGCAGGTTAATTCTTTGAAAGAGCAGGCGGAGAAAGCTGATGAAACAAAGAAAAAAGGAGAAACTATTTACGAACATTATATGGAAGTACGTGAGCTGCTGCAGATATATGATGGGATGAAAGGCAAAGCTAGTTTTGAAGAGATTGGAGAAGTGCTGAAAAAAACAGGCAAAGTTAAATCTTTTAATGCGGTAACGAGGAAGATGGTTATTGGGTTGTGAGGTAGTGCAAGTGTTTGGACACTTTCGGCGGATTTATTATGACTTTAACTTTTCGGGACTAAGCGCTTTTTAAGGAATTTTATGTATTTTTGCATATTCTTTTCAAACTCTCCTTCATTAACAAAGTGATAGTCAACATTTTCAAATGGTTCCCATTGTTTCTTGAAAGATAGATACATGCCATAGCCAACCATATGATTTTCTTCTTTTTCTCTTTTTTCCAGACGTTTTTTCACTAATTTATCATCAACAGTTACTAATGTTAAAATCATGCCGCCAAAAATTTTCTTTGCTTCTTCAAAAAATGGCTTTCTTAAGCTCTTTTTATGAAATGTCTCTTCTACAATTACATGTTCATGTTTTTTAACTAATATTCTTAGTCCATCTAATGAAGCTTCAAACGTCTTTCTTCTCGTTTCGTCAGGAAAGGGAATGTTGTTTTTAAGAAAAAATTCATATTGAGGGTGTTGCTTGTAGATCCTTTTCTTATCTTCATCAATACTATAAAGCGGAATATTAAGACGTTTAGAAACTTCTCTCGCGATTGAAGATTTACCCGCTCCAATAAGCCCGGCTATGACTATCAGCATAAGCTTTATAAGAAAAGAGGTTATATTTAAAACTTATTATGAACGTTCACAAATTCTTCGCATTCACAAAAACATCAGGGAGAAAATTTTTAAATAATAACTATAAAGAAAAAGATATTAAAATTCTTCAAGCAGGAATAAGCAGCTTGGAAAGGTTCTTGTTATCCTACCAACACAGATTTCATAATCAACTTTCTCAAAATCAACATGAATTGATTAAGGCAGTAATTCAGCTTTGCCAACAACCCCTTACTCAAAATAGCTTTAGAAATGTATTTTCAGAATTACAACAATACCATTCTTTTGGTGTAGATATTCTCGTTCGACATCCAGAACCACTTTTATCCTCCTATAGGAAAAAGCCAGGAAGAAATCTAAGCATAAGAGGTATAATTCAAGTATGGAGATTTAACAAATTCCTTAAAGATTTTTTAGAGATTTATGATGATGTTAATATCAATTTATATCACTCTGACAGTAAAAGAACGGGAATATTTGCAGATATGACCTATTCCTATCTTTCAAGAAATTCTCATGCTCGTTTAACTGCACCAAGACAAAATATTTCTCTTTCTGGAAGTGGTGAGAAAATAAACGACATGAAAGCTCGTTATCCTGATCTTAAACGAATCTTAGAAGATGGAAAACCGATAGATGGAAGGAAGTTAATATTATTGCGAGATTATTTTAAAAGATGGATTGCTGAATCCCCTTTATCAAAAGCTACTTCTAATAAAATTAAAGTTCTAATGAATGTTCTCAGCAAAAATACTATTAATATTTATTTTAGTCACGAAAATGTAATTGGCAGCTATCTTCATTACGAACTGGGTCAAGACATCGATAATGCTCTAATTAAATTTGCTGGTTTTGTGATCTCGTCCCAGAACCACGCCCATATTAATTACTAAAACTTTTAGTTATTATAAATGGTTTCAACGAGGCAATTCATGATAAAAAACAGCTTTGTTTTTCTGGAAAAGATAGGTCGAGGAATGGAACAGAAGTTCTGGTCGCAGGGACTAAAAGACTGGCTGAGTTTTTTACAAGCAAAAAAAGTCAAAGGTCTATCTGTAGAACGCAAGAAAGAGCTAGATGAAGAGTTAAGATTGGCACAACGGGCTTTGCTAGATAACGATTCTTCCTTTTTTGTAGGAAAATTACCCCCTAAAGAAATGTGGCGTTTGTATGATTATTTCAAAGAAGAAGCAGGATATTTAGATGTAGAAGTTAATGGCCGAGGTGAGGTTATTTTAGTTGGAATTTCTAATTATTATCAAACCAATTCTTTTGTAAAAGGATTTAATTTAGAACCAAAAACCCTAGAGGAAGAACTTAAAAAGTATAAGATATTAATTACTTTTAATGGTGGGGCATTTGATTTGCCTAAATTAAATAAACAGTTTAAATTGGAAGTAAAAGTGCCGCATCTGGATTTAAAGCCTTTGTGCGTCAATTTAGGTCTCAAAGGTGGGTTAAAAGAGATTGAGAAACAATTAAATTTGAAACGACCACCGCATCTTTACGGCAATCCAATCGAGCTATGGAAAGCTTTTCATGCTTCTGGTGATAAAGAATATTTAGATTTGCTATTAGATTATAACAAAGAAGATATTGAGAATTTGAAAGCAGTGGCGGATAAGGTTTGTAAAGATAATTCTTTAAAACTAAGTAAAGTTTAATTGAATGAAGTTTAATTGAATAATAATTAATTGTTTAAATATTACCTCATTTCCTAACGCAACATATTTAAACTGCTTTTAGCTTCTTCCAAATATGGCAACGGTAACACCTTGGGAAGTGGAAGGGAAGATTGATTATGGGAAATTGATGAAAGAATTTGGATTACAGCCTTTTACTAATCTGCCTAAGAAATTTTTAGAACAACCATTATTTCGTCGAGGATTGGTTTTTGCACAGCGTGATTTTTCTCGAATTGCAGAAGCTATAGAAAATAAAAAACCATTTGTTATGATGACTGGTTTGATGCCTTCTGGAAAATTTCATTTTGGCCATAAGATGGTAGCAGATCAGATGATATTTTATCAAGAGCTTGGCGCTAAGATATATTTAACCGTCGCTGATATAGAAGCTTATAATTCTAGAAATCCTAATATGAAAGAGCTGCGAGATGTGGCTATTGAGGAATATTTAACAAATTACGTGGCTTTAGGCTTAGATTTAAAGAAATGTGATTTTTATTTTCAATCTAAAAGATCTGTTGATGGTAAAAAGTCAAATGCTTATTACAGTTTAGCTAATATGTTGGCTCGGCATGCCACATTCAATGAATTTAAAGCCATCTACGGAGAAATTTCTCCCGGAAAAATGGTTTCAGCTTTACTCCAAGCAGCAGATATGCTGCATCCACAATTGTCAGAATTTGAAGGCAAAGCTTTGCCCGTAGTTGTACCTGTTGGAAGCGACCAAGACCCGCATTTAAGATTAGCGCGAGATGTTTCTCAACGCATTAAAGAGTTTAATTTTATGCAGTTGAGCTCTACTTATCATATCTTTTTACCGGGACTCAAAGGTGGAAAAATGTCTTCTTCAGATCCCACTTCTTATATTGCTTTAACTGATATACCCGAAGAAGCAGCTCTAAAAATTAAGAAATACGCTTTTTCTGGCGGACAAGCAACGTTGGAAGAGCATCGTAAGAAAGGTGGGAATCCCGAGGTTGATGTGGCCTTTCAAATGTTAAGATATGGTCTTGAGCCTGATGATAAAAAGTTAGAGCAAATATCTCGGGATTATAAGAGTGGAAAACTATTATCCGGTGAATTAAAACAAATAGCTATTGAGAAAGTAACGGAGTTTCTTAAAGAGCATCAGAAGAAAAGAAAAGAAGCACAAAAAGCAGTGCAGAAGTTTGTTGAAAGTAAAGGGATTTGAGTGTTTCAAAACAGTTATTTTTCTTCCACTTTCTCCAATATTATCTTCTCTAAAAATGCGCCGCGTTCCTTAGCCTTTTTTAATCTAATTTTTTCTAAGTATTCTGGATG
>JACPCC010000088.1 GCA_016179995.1 Candidatus Woesearchaeota archaeon
CAAGGACCAGAATCAGAATTTGACGGCCCAGGTACGGCCGTAGCTGATTTGCTAGAAACCACTCCAACTCAAGCTGATAATACCTCTTCTAAAGAGAACCCTGATACTTTGATCGAGATAATGGAGCAGTATATCAAAGATTATGCTATTTTAATAGGAGAGAAATCTTCATTTTTAGCTAGTCAGAACTTAACTGTATCTTCTGAACCAATAGAACCACAACAGCTGGCAATTTACGTTCCTTATCTAAGATTCGGCAAGGGTATGGTCTTAAAAACAGCACCTTTAAGTACTCAAGAATTAAGTGATTTTATCGGAAGAACCGATGCCGATTTAGCTTATTTAATAGAACATGCAGATTTGCTTGAAAAAGGTCTTCTTAAAGACGGGTTTAATTTAGAATCTGATAAAATTAAAACTACTGATAATCAAATAATTTGGGCACCAGCGGACCAAGATGCATTATCAAAATTAAGTAGAAACTGTAGTAATAACATAGCCATCCCAAATTTTTATTTTCTTAGCTTGTTTATTGAGAATGGAGAAGTTCTTAGAAATTATTTAAAATATCTTCAACATTGCTCGCTTCCTGAGAGAGATCAGGATAAATATAATAAAACCCATTACTTTTACGGAGCTTATTATAATGGTCGTGACCTCCGTTTTAAAGGAGCTAACCCATTAAATATAACAAAAGTTCAACTAAGTATTCCTGAATTAAGAAAATTTGCCGAAGCAACTGGAGAAAAAAGAATTGCAGGTTTAATAACTGAAATTCCTGATTTTTATTCTACTCTTAGCAACTATGGCGATTTTAGCAATGCCAAAGATTTCCTTTATGTCAATCTTAAAAAGCATACACCGCAGTTGACCATTTAAGCAACGAAGAACCTAAATATACTCTTGTTCATCAAAAATGAATGTGACGATACAGCTTCTAGGATTGACCTCAAAGCCCCATATCCAATACCTATAACTTCTAAGTATAATTTCAGTCATAGAAAACTTTATATATTCTCTGTCTCTTTACAGCTCAACAAATTAGATGATTTAATTAAATCTTAGTTTGAGAGTAAGATTTAAGTAATTTAATATTTATAGAGGACTTTGATTAACCCCTATAATTTAATGAATACTGGGGTTCTTCAAAGGACTCATTAGAGGTTTGAACTAAATAAATGAAATATTCAAACCTCTCTAAAAAAACAAAGGGCAAAGGTGAAGGCAGATGGACGAAAAAGGAAAAAGTTATTCTAAAGAGCTTCTAGGTAAAACCGTAGTTTCCAAAACAGGAAAAAAGTTCGGTGAAGTGGGCGACTTAATATTTGAAATAGGTTCGGGTGAATTAATTCACTTATTACTAAAGAACCCTACAGTGTACACTGAAAAAATGGAATTAGAGCACGACAAAGAAGGCGGCATCTTAATACCTTTTTCAGCCGTAATTGCCAATGGCGATTATATTGTAGTAGCAGAAGAAGACATTATTTGATTTTATTTGATTTTTTTTACTTTATTTCATTCTATTTTTCTTTAGTTTCTTATTTTTATGGAACAACTATTTTCTACTTCTGACACTCAGAACAATAAGAAGTTCCCCTGCCTCCAATCTCTATTTTCTTCAAAACATGCCCTTTTGGGCACTTGTCACGTCCATAAACCACCAGATAATTTTGAAAATTTCCAGAGCCATCAACATGGGCATAATTATCAACTGTACTGCCTTTATGTTTAATGGCCAATTCCAGCAGTTCTTTGATATGTCTATGCAGTTCTTTAATCTCTTCCAATGAAAGCGTACCCGTACGACGCAAAGGCATTATCCCTGCCAAATAAAGCACTTCCTGTGCGTAAATATTTCCTAATCCCGCTAAAAAATGCTGGTCCATCAGCAAAGTTTTAATGACAGAATTCTTCTTTTTGCTCAGCATCTCTATAAACATTTTTAGTGTGAATTCTTCACTTAGTGGTTCCGGCCCTAATTTCGCCAGTTCTTTTTCCAGTTGTTTCTTATCAAACAGTTTGACAAATCCAAATCTTCTGATATCATTATATGTCAGCAATCCGTCATCCTCGAAATAAAATTTAGCCGCCAAAAATCTATGAACCTTCACTAATTTTTCTTTATCCGAAGCAACCTGCTGTGCCGTCAGATAGTGAAAATGCCCCGTCATACGTAAATGGACAAACAAGTAACGCCCGTTATCCAATTCAAATACTAAAGTTTTAGCTCGACGATAAATATTCTTAATTCTAAACGGTGTTAATTTTGATATTGGTTTATCTACAATAGAATCTAAAACTTCAACTTTAACAACATTTTTTCCTAAAATCCTCTTCTTCAACTGTTCTACGATGGTTTCTACTTCTGGAAGTTCAGGCATAAATTAAAGAAAGACGCAAGATATATAAACTTTTAGAGGATGATTTCTAGAAATATGAGCTCCGGACACGAAGAAGAACACGAGAAAGTATTATTTCATCTGCGAAAAAGTCGTAAAGCTTATCTTCCAGAATACGTTTGCGCCCTTCTTATTTTTGTTCTTCTTATCCTGCTGCGTTTTAAAGGCTTAACTTTCGCTCCCATTTTAAACTACTTAGCTTTTGGTTTGATCATCTTTTCTTTAGCCTCGGCCGAGATTAGTCGAATGGCTTCCTGCTATATTATTACTCCTTCCAAACTTATAGTCATTAAAGGTTTTATCAAACAATCTAAGAAAAATGTCTATTTTCATTCACTAGCTTATGTGCCAGACATTAATATCTCCCAGCATCGCTGGCAGCGTCTTTTGGGTATAGGTAAGATTTACATCCACGGTGGCAGTATGGGCGAGTCTTTGACGATAGACGATATAGATCATCCGGCGGAAGTACTAAGAGATATTGAAGGGCTAGTGCATAACACTCGTAAAAAAACCTAAGCTACGTTTAATTTAGCGCTGCATCGTAAGTTGAGTTTTCCTAGGTTAAATTAAATATTGCAACCCCTGCTCCCAAAATGCCACCGCTACCAAAAGGTTTATTAAACTAAACTACCTCCCTATCCTACTAACACAAATATGTTTAGATTAATTAAAAAAAGAAGATTTCACGAAGAGGTGTAAAATGTATAATCAACCACAAGAACATCATCGTTCTAGTCGTTTTTATTTAGTAATGTTTACTATCGTTATTGCCGGTATTTTTGTACTTCTGCTTTCAGATGGTACTGGATTTAATCTAACCGGTGCAACTGTCGGCCTTCTTAAAGATAAGAATAATGGTCCAGATACGGTGATGGCCCCAACAGCTGGAGAATTCGATGCATCAGGCAATTCTGAAAATTATGCCGCAACTTCAGAACAAACAACCGACCAATCAGGTAAAGAAGAAACTTTTGGTCGTAAGGAAGTAGGCTTTAGCCTTTCTTTTGACAAAATTCCGACGGTAAATAAAGACTCTAAAATAGAAGAATTAAAAGTACGCTTAAAAAATGAAAACACTAAAATAAAAGTTAATGATAATCAGTTGGAACTAAATACCTTTGAAACTATTGACTTAAATTTAGAAGGTTTTACTGGACGTTTGTCTTTTGACAGCAATACCATCTCTTTAAATGGAAATGCCAGACATTTAGATGTTAATGGTATTTCTTTCTCTTCTTCACCTAAATTAACACTACAATTTGGCAACACCCCCTATGATTACTTATTTGTAGACGAGATACAGCTCAAACAAATAGATTTTGTCAATGGTAATGGTTTGCTTAATTTAGGCGAGAAAGTTACTTATAACTTTGAACAAGAAGGCCTAACTATTCATTACTTTAACGGTAAATTAGAATTAGACCGTCAAGCTGAGAATTTAGTAGCTATGGAAGGCATCGGTAAAGGTTTTGATGTTAATGGCGCGTTATTAGATATTGCGGTAAGATAAAGTCTAAAAAGAGTGAAGTAAAACGAAGGAATTTAATTATGCAAAAAATTTCGTGGTGTAAAACCTCGCCATTTATGGCGAAATTTTTGCATCCTAAAAATGCGTTGTTTAGAAACCGTCTCACTTCATACCATG
>JACPCC010000089.1 GCA_016179995.1 Candidatus Woesearchaeota archaeon
AATAGAGTAGAGCACGGTTTGCCTGTTAATGTTCAAAATATGCCTAAGCTGCCCCCAGAGTTGGAGAAGAAGCTGAAAGATCTGAAGGAGAAGCTAGATAAGTTTAAAGCTAAAGTTTTAGAAAAATTTGGGGATTATATTGTAGGGATTACGCTCTTGCCCCCAGAAAAACCGCCGCAAGCGGCTGCTTCTAATAATGAAAAGTCAGCTGAGGAAAAGAACATAGCAGAAAATAAAGCAAAAGAAGAAGTTAAACCTAAAGAAGAAAGTAAAAATAAAGATGAGCAGAAGATTCAAATGCTGATAGTAGTTGATGATACTACATCAACTAAGATGACTAAAGATGAGCTGCATCAGAAATTTTCTACAATAATTCAAAAAATAGCTGAAGAAACTGATAAAAACTTAGAACCACAAAGTATTCTCTTAACAGATTTATGGCAGAATTGTTATGATGCCAAATATGATTTAAACAAACTTATTTCTTTAGGCGCGCCTATTCACGATACAGGCATGCTAGCAGCCATAAAAATTGCTGAAGTGCATAAAACTATGGTTTTAAAGAAGTTTGAAAAATATATCTTATCTTATGTTTTAGCGGGTTCTTTAACTCAAGGCCGGGCTACGCCTACTTCCGACATAGATGTATGGATTGTTATTGATGATACCGATGTTAAGAAAATGAGCCGCATCGAACTAAAAGATAAGCTGCGCGGCATTATTATAGGAATGGGTATTGAAGCCGGAGAATTAACCGGAATTAAAAATAAATTAAATATTCAAGTTTATATTCTGACTGACTTCTGGGAATCATTGAAAGAAGCCAATCCCATCATTTTTACTTTGCTAAGAGATGGTGTTCCATTTTACGATAGAGGAATATTCATGCCCTGGAAACAGCTTTTGCGTATGGGACACATTAAACCTAGCCGAGAAGCTATCGACCTTTTTATGAGTACTGGGGATCAAAGCATTAAAAGAGTTAAGAGTGTTTTAAAAACTATTGGTATGGAAGATATTTACTATGCTATCTTAACACCAAGCCAAGCTGCTTTGATGTTGTACGGACTACCACCGCCTACTCCTCGAGAAACGTCAGAAGTAATGGAAGAAATTTTTGTCAAAAAAGAAAAGATGTTGGAGCCAGAATACGTTAAGATTTTAAAAGATAACGTTGATTTAAGGAAGAAATTAGAGCATGGCGATAAGAATGATTTAACTGGAACAGAGTTAGACAAATACATAAATAATGCAGAGAAATATCTAAAACGCATTAGCGAATTGTTTAAGCAGATAGAACAACGCTATGATGAGAAAAGTATAATTCATTTATATGATGAGATTATGACTATTATCAGAGACGTCTTGAAACAAGAAGGCATAGATAAGGTTCAGGATGAAGAGATAATTAAACTGTTTGAAGATGAATTGATTTCAACCGGTAAGATGCCGGCCCGGTATCTTCGTGATTTAAATGATATTATCGATGCTAAGAAAAAACAAGATGCCAAAAAGCTTAGTAAAGCAGATATAGAAAATGCACGTAAAGGTAGTTCTGGACTTATTAAGTTTTTGATAGAGTATGTACAAAGGAAACGCGGACGAGAGTTGGAAAGAGCCAGAATTAGGATAAAACATGGACAAAAGTACGGAGAAGTAGTCTTATTAGATAAAATTGCTTTTGTTATCTTTGATCTAGATGTTAAAGAACAGCAGATAGAAAAAGCCCAGCTTAATCCTGATGGCAGCTTAGGAACTCTTGAACACAGCAGTTTAGAAGAGATGGAAAAAGAATTATCTAAACTTAAATTCCCTCCTAAAGTCTTTATCAAAGAACCAATCTTCGAGGATTTGAAAAGAGTCTTTGGCAGAGATGTAGAAGTGCTGTTGAGTTATTAGAAACTAACGGCTGTTGTAGGTTGTTATTTTTTTAGGGTTAATTTATTTTTTTTATTAATTTTTCTTTATTTATTATGATTAATTATTTGTTAATTAGAAATTTTTTCAATAACTATCTACGCTGCTTTCCTCTGAGCAGAACCATTTTGCAACATAGGATGGTTGTATACTGATCCGCTTTCTAAAACTACTTGACTATCGGGATTACGGAAAGTTTGATATACTCCAATCAATTTCTTTTCTTCATTAAAAAATGGACCAGCACTTTGCGGATCATATCTTAAAAATAATCTTTCAACTAAACCATTTTCATTAAAGTGTGTTACTGAACCAAAACCAGTTTCATTAGCTGTTCTTTTTATTTGATAAGTCTCTACATGATCTAATAGTTGTGGAATTCTGATGGCTAAACGGGTTTTGGTGCCAATATCACCTAAACTTAACTTAATTTGACCTAAAAAATCTTCTGGTAAGTGTTCTAACAAGCATAGACCTTTTTCTTTATTCATATCTTTATCTTTAGGTGTATGAACGTTATTATCTAACTCATAAACACGAGTAATACGCTGATTTTCTTCATCTAAAATATATACTCCATCTTTCCGAGAATTTTGATTAAGATAACTAAAGAGATTTTCACACCCACTAATAGGAGTGAAGTTATGGTCATAACAACTGGGCTTTAACCATTGATTGCGAACTAGCTCATCAATTGTAGTAGAACCATTTTTGATAATCAATAAGCCTTTAGCAAAAGGGTTTTCTTCACCTTCTTGAATTGCTTCGTTAGTGATAGGATTATAAAAATGACCATCTTTTACTGGGGTCATTAAAGTATTTACGTCATCGTAGAAGTACTTTGTCAAGTCACGAAACAACCTAGAAGTTACCATTTTTGTTTTTTGTTTTAATTCTAATTATTCTCTATTTGATTTGTTTAATCTATTTATTTGATTTGTTTAATCTATTTTTAACTCATTAACCGCTATTGGTAACCAGTATACACCTCCCTATATTTATATTTAATCAAGTCATTATTTTAATTTTTAGTCATTTTTAGCGTAAAGTTTATGAATAAGTAAAAAAATAAAGCAAGTTATGTCTAAAGTTGATAAAAAGTTGCTTTTCATGTATAGCGAGAATGCTCGCAGTAAATTAAAAGACTTGGCACGGCAATTGAAGAAAAGCCCGCAAAGATTAAAGTATACATTAAAAGTAATGGAGGAAGAAAAACTAATCAGCTGTCCCCATACTATTATAGATTATTCTTATTTTGGTCAAATTTTGTTTAGGGTTTATTTTAAAGGCAGTTATACAGGCGCTAAGGACAAGAAAGAAATTATTGAAAAGCTGCGCAGCAATAGTTATGTTGTTTTTATATATGAATTACAAGGAGAGTTTGATTTAGTTATGGAAATAGAAGCGCCCAATCCTAGCCGGTTCAATAAAGAACTGAAGAAGATTGTGACAGAATTTCCATCATTAAATAAATATAAAGTAGCTCTTAATGTGGTAACGCACCTTTATCCTCGAACGTATCTTCTAGAAAGACATCTTCTTGAAAACATTTCGTACCCCTCAGAAGTTATCGTTGGAGGGGATAGAACTGTTGAAAAATTTGAAGAAAGAGAATTAAAACTGATTCAAGGCTTATTAGAAAAACCACAAATGAGAATGACTCGTTTAGCAAAATATTCTGGGATTAATGTTAAGACCGCTAGCTCTCTCTTAAAGGGTCTGCAAAAAAGAAAAGTGATTAGGGGTTTTAAATACAGTTTAGATTATGAAAGTATAGGTATCTCAAAATTTCGCATATTTCTAACTTTACACAATCTTTCAGTTGAAAAAGAAGCAGAACTACTAGAATATTTCAAACAGACGAAGGAAATAACCAAGGTAAATAAAACCGTAGGAGATTGGGATATGGAAGTAGACATTGAGTCTTTTGATAAATTTAAAATTAGACAGATTACACAACAGATACGTGAAGAGTTTAAGGACTTAATAGAAAACTTTAATTTAATGGAGTTCTATGAGATACATCAGAAAGCATATCTGCCAAGATGGATGTTT
>JACPCC010000053.1 GCA_016179995.1 Candidatus Woesearchaeota archaeon
ACAGAGCCGAAATATTGTAACCCTACATTTAATCTACAAAGATAGACTAAGAAAGATTTCGGTAAAACTCATGACCACGACGGTGTTGCAAACTTCATAACACCGAAGTATTACCTAGTAGATTGAAAATTTCAAGAGAAAGAGAATAGTAAAGAAAATTATTAAAATAATTGTATTTGTTTAGCAATTCGGCAGTCTGTTTTCCTCGCGCCGAGCTAAACAAACACAGATAATTGTAAAGAAAAAACTAAACGTTTAAACCCTATTTCTTCCTTTTAGGTCTCAGCTTTCGTGACTTACAACTGCGGCATTTAACTGCGCCTTGAGAAACTTTTAGACTAGGTGCACGAACTTTAGCTTTACAAATACGGCAGACAAAAATATTTTTTAATAATCGAGCATTAGCTTCTTCAAATTTAACCATGTTTATTTCACCTGTTTCATAACTTTCTGGCCCATCAGCTGCCAGTATAACACTTCTACGCCTTCTTTTACTTGTCCATTAAGATCTTCAGGAACGTCCATTTCAAAGGTTTCAAAACTTTCTGTATCCATCACACTGGCTTTAGAACCAGAAACAGATAGGACTTGTGCACTCTTTTTCTCAATAAGAGGAACTTCCACTCTATCGTGACCAGGCATAACTACGTTTCTTTTTTTGCCGTCTAAAATACCCACGGCCATTAAGTTAACTTTAGCATGTCCATGTTTTCCTGGACGGGAAGTCGCTAAATCAGTAATTTTACAGGGAGCATTATCTATAATTAAAGTGTCGCCTTTCTTTAAACTGCCGACATCGGCTAATTTCTTTTCGTAATCTTCAGTCATAATAGCACCACCGGATTCTACACCCTATTAGAAAAGATGCAGACTTTGCTTTAATGCCTTATTTTTAAGCCAGCCTTTTTAAACTTATCGAAAAGAAACCAGGCGGTGTTAAAAACTGCTAAAAACCGCCCTAAAGCTATTTGAAGTCATTAAAATCAAAATAACTTCTTGCCCTTACTAAAATCATCTTTAGGAAATTTTGGCAAATCCTTTCCAAAACTTGAATCTAAACTGCCTAAATCACCGCCCAGACCGTCCATACCACCTTTCGAACCACCCTCATCTTCACTCATAGCCTTAGGCTCCGGAGTAAATTTATCAATAAGCTCTATTAAGAAATAAAATATAGGAAAGAACAAAATCATAGACAAAAAGTACAAATAGCTAGGTTCTATAATCCCATAAATAAAAGGTGTCAAAAAGGCTAAAACATACGTAACTTCTCTAATCCTACCGAGAATATGAATAAAACTTTTTACTTTAATCCCATATATTATAATCATCAAACCATAACCGATTACTAAAACAGAAACTAAATACTTACCAACGACTAAAAAAGAAAAAGCTCCACCCTCTAATAATCCCGTTGTAATTTCCCTGATCCAATCGATACCTACCCAAAACGGCACTACTCCATTACTAATTGCATTTCCAAAAGACGTTCCTTTTTTTTCTTGAAAAAACTCCGCAAAAAACCAACTAATCCAAATAGGAATGATAATCCATACCGTCTGAAAACTGGTAAAAGAGATGGCAAAAGCCCAGAGCCACTCTTTAAACAAATCCCAGAGAAATATTAATACCACCATTAAGACATCTAAAAAAGCCATAAACTAAGGATTATTGAAGATTATAAAAATATATCTCATTTAGAGAGTCATAACGGGCTTGGAATCAGTCCTACTCACAAACATACAACTCTGCTTCCACCACCCCAATATCTTTAACTTGTATTGGAAATTGTCCTGAAGAATCTCTCTCTCCTTTACAGCCCTGCCTGCTTTTATCTTTAAATAAGAACAATTTTTCTGCAGCGAAACTATTGCCGCTCAAAAGATGGGCTCGAAACTCATAACGCTTGCCCCATTTGCCCAAAGTATCTTCCAATAATTTTTCCGTTGTTTCCTGAAAGAATTTACAGCTGTGCTTTTCCTGGCAATGATAAAGCGACATTGCATCAGGATTAACTAAACCTTCTGAAAGATAAGCAGAACTAGAAGCACCACTTCCTGAAGTTCCGCTAGAACCACTACTAGAACCTCCTGAACTACCGCTAGAACCACTGCCTCTCGCCCCTTCAAAATAATCTTGATAATACTCCGCGCAATCTTCTAAAATATCCTCGCCCAGCTGTGGTTGATCATTGCCTATTGACGTAGTACACTGCAATTCAGGATTGACTGTAGTTTTCATCAATGCACTCATTGTGCTCAGCGCCAAACCTTTACGAGTGAAGACTTTTTTTTCTATTTCCCCTTTGGCCGAGAAATAAACTAAAAATAATAAACCTAAAGTGATAAGAATTACAATTACTACTAACCCCATGATCTCCATCTGCCCTTTCTTTTTACCGCTAAATTTTTTTTCACTGTTAAATAAACTTTGATTGCTCATGAATACACCACCACTTCAATATAACCAAAGCCGTAATGCGGGAAGCCCACTCCGCCGGCAACTTCATCTTTTAAAGAAACGACAAAAAAAGTATTTTCTTTCTTCTTGGCTCCTTCTTTGGGATAATCGTAAAGCACCAGTTCATCATGGTCCGGATAGGGATACAATTCATGAACAGAAATCCTGGCAAAAGAAAATAGATTGAAATAATAATCTTTCCATTTTTTATCAGCCGCATTGAAATTAGATAATTTATCTTTCAGCGCCCGCACTTTGCTCATATCCACGCAATTCTCCTCTGCTTCTGCCTCTCCGCGGCTGCACAATACTTCCGGCAGAAAAAGAGCCTTCAAAGTACTTCTCACTGCTCTAGCTTGCAGCTGCTGCTCCTCCTTCTCGATAAGCGACAATTTTTGATACTTGGCGTAAAAAGAAAATCCCAAACCAACTAAAATAATAAAGATTAAAAGAATACCAATAGTTTCCGTCAAACGCACCTGCGCTTTCTTTTCTAAAGTCAGATTAAAAGGTAGTTTATTCATGTTATACGAGTCTTTTGATTTAGTAATTAATTTATCATATTTGTTTAGCTCGGCACGGTCAATAAGTTTTTTGAGCGTAACTATTCTTCAGATGGTTTGAGTTCCCCGCCAGCAAAATAGTAGATTTACCATTTTATCCACCATACAGCTTTAGTGGGGCGAGGAAAACAGACCGCAAAATTGCTAAACAAATACCATTTATGTAATTCTTTTTATTTTGGTTTTGTTTAGTTTTGTTTGATTTTGTTTGTGTTTAATTTTAATTTATTTTTAGTATATTTTTCTTTATTTTTTCTTTATTTTTTATCCGTCCTGCTTCTAGTTTCATTTCTAATTAATACAAAGAGATACACTCCATTCTGGCCGCATTATTCATTCTCTCTAAATCATCCAAATTATCGCTTAGTTGTGCAGCTTCACATTCTCCAACCTTACAAGTTTCAAAATGATTTTTTAAATTCTCCAAAGCACTGGGAAAATTTGTACTACCAGAACTAGTAGAACTATAATCTGAAGAACAGCTGCCGCTGGGTTCTGTAGCTGAAAAATATCTTTCCAACTCCTTAGCTTTCGCTTGATATAACTGTGTTACAAAAATACCCCTGTACCAAGCTTTTTTCATATTGCAAATATAATTTTCTGGCGTGTCGGAAAACACTGCTGCAAACTTTGCCGCATCACGTTTTTTTGTTTCACGTGATAAACTATCTGGACTGCGCCCCGCATTTAAAGAAATTAAAGGGATTGATGGCTCGTTAAGTTTGCGCCAGGAAGTCCCTTCTTTTTGATAAAAATCAATAGTGCTGTCTAAAATTACTACCGCGCTAACTTTCGCATCATCCCAATTTTGCAGCTCGTCTGGAACTCCGGCGGCTGGTATTAATGTCCCCATCGTATCCACAATCCTCACCGCATAATTCTTCTGTGGGTTTATCGCAGCATAATCCACAGGATCGTTTAAAACTTCTAAATTTCCAAAAGAACTGGAAGAATCACTTCCAGAAATCATCTCTTCTTCCATCTCTTCTACAAATTCATTATTTCCCCAGACATAATATTTAATGTTTGGCGCCGTAACATAAAGCATATCTGTAATCTTAAACGGCAAATTATACGGCAGGCTCCAAGTGATTAATTTCATGCTTTGTATCCGTCCGGGGGAGAAAATTGGTGTAATTAACTCTTCCGTTTTTGCAGAGCGCCCTTCAATACCATACTCGCCTACTTCATCTAGACAAGTAAAATATAAAGTAAATTCTGCCAGTCCGCTGATATCAATAAAATTCTTAGTTTTCTCTGCCGCGCTGGCACCGCTCAGGATATTGCCTAATACTCTAACCACTTCAACACCTAAATTCTCCTCCGAAACTGTTTTTTGTTTTACTGCCAAACCTACGAAGAATAATAAGATTAGCGTGCCTGCTAACATCACATAAATCCAGTTGAAAGAAACTTCTACTTGACCTTTATTTGACATATTACACTAACCACGCCCCACACTAACTTAATTTAACATTAATTTTATTCTACACTAACTCTACTCCATACTACCTTTAGATATTTGCGTGTGATCTCCTTTGCCCTCTAAACGTAAAGTAAATTTTCCGGCTCTTATTTTCATACAGAGATAACCACTTTCTTTAACAAAGTCGCCATTTTCATCTAAGTCCGCAATGCTGATACTCTTTACTTTAATTACCGGCGCATCCGGAGTTAAAAAGACGTTTTGTTCCACGCCGCCAAGGCCCGCACCCGCAACAGAAGCACTATCGGAAGAAGTTAGCTGCGCATCTTCCCAGACACTGCACGCCAAAATATTCTTTTGACATAAAGCAACATTTTCATTAATACCATTTTCATCAATACCAGGCACGGTATTCATATTAACCAAACATATTTGTTCATACTTCGCCGGCAGACGATATGTTTTTTCCCGTACAGAACCATATTCGGTAAAGATTCTTTTAACGTCGCTTTCTATCTCGCTCTTGAACTGCACATAGCCCACATCTTCCCCGCTGTGCAAAAAACTATCAATCGCTTTATAGCCAAAAATCATAATCAATCCAAAGGTTAAAACTACGATAATTGAAACAAAAGCCTGCTCAATACCCATCCCTTTTTTATTCATTTTATTCGTGTTATTAATTTTATTAATCGTGTTCATTTGATTTATTTAGTTTATAAAGTTTGGATTATTATTGCCACCATCACTGCGCAACTATATTAACTTAAAATTCTGTGCTTCATTTCTTCTTCCTTTCTTTACTGATATTTTTTAGAGCAGAGAAAATATCCTGGGCATCATCTTTAGGAATGATTTTACTCAAACTAGCGCTTGTTCCTGTATCTGCTCCTTTACTTTTAGTTACGCTGCCTATATTCTCTAATTTAGCAAAAATGCTTTTCTCTTCCTTGCGCAAACCTGGCTTGATCTCATCTTTATGCTCAGCATATTTTTGCGCCAAAGCTCCAACTTTTTCTACTACGCTTCCTGCTTTTTTTTGCGTCAATAAACTGTCTAAATGAGGAATCTCTTCCGAAGATTGGTCGAACTCACCAAATAGCTCGCGTTTCTGTTTAGACTTTAATCTTTCTGTTCTCAGTTTGCCGGCTAACCATTTTCCACTGGCAGCAGGCTTTTCTGTAGTTGCTGCTCTTCTGCTACTATCACTGCCGTAAGTTCTCAATCCTGCTCCCCCTGCTAAACCGGCGCCGCCCAAGCTAGATCTTCCTTTAGTGGCTTGAGCTTGCTGTGCCTGCGGCGAGTATTTGTAGTAATAAATCAAATAGCCGCTGCCTCCTAAAACTAAAAGCAGACCAACTATCAATAAAATTAACGTCACTAAAGATGAACCTGTAGCTCCAATTGGACCTGGAGGTTGTGGTGGTTCTGTACGATTGCCCTTCCAAGGCGGCTCTGTCTGCCATTCTCCTGGTTTGTCTTTGCCATTACAAGGATCACTCTTACCAATGTACTCTTCATAGTTGGTGTACGTATCTTGATCGTAATCTTCTTCCCCATCCGTCAGACCATTTTGATTTGTATCGGGACTGAGATAACTAAATTGACAGTCTTCGGCATCAAACATCTTTTCCCAGCCATCCGGCAAGCCGTCTGAATCCGTATCATCTTCTGGTCCGTCAGGTGTTTCTCCATTCGCGCAGCCTTTATCATCTACAATTTTATTAGCTATAGTTTTGGGACATTTATCACAGCTATTGGCAATAGCATCTCCGTCAATATCTGAGAAAGTTATCTTCTGCTTATTACTGAAATTATTACCGCTGTAATCTTCTGCTTTATAACATAAGACTCCTGTACGATTAAAAGATATTTTCTCGCCTTTGTATGGTGTGCTGGCATTACATTTCACATTTTCTATTTTTTCTCCTAAAGCTTGCTGGCTGAAACCAATATTTTTACAGCCCGTATTATCTTTACAAATAAGTTCAGCTAACGTGGCTCGGCAAGTTTCATTAGTCAAAACATCTATCATCGGCAAAGATTCATCTTTAACACAGATGGAATAATTACTGGCTACAATAGCTATGCCGTCGCTTTCTTTGGGTAGTCCACGATTGCCGGCTTTATCAGCAACCCAAACTTTGAAAGTATAAACATTTCCTACAGTTAAATTTGTTGTATCTACTTGTATCGCTCCTGACCAAGAAATATTATCTGCCGCTAATGCCGTACTTAGACTAACTCTACCAACATGCACTAATTGTCCTTTTGTCGCTGGTGGAGTAGATGGAGCTAAAGAACTCGGTAGAGCCGGATTAAGTAATGAATTTTGTGCAGTTAATGGATTCTGCGAGGTCAATGGATTTTGTGGGTTTTGTGAAGTTGTCGGATTATCACTTACAGCTTGGTTATTGTTAGTAGCAGCATTATTGGTTGCGGGGTTATTTGTCGTTGGATTATTAGTAGTTGGATTATCGCTAGCAGCAGGATTATTTGTCGTACCACCCACGCCGCTTACAGCTTTGCCAGCTAAATTAGAACCAGAGCCAGAAGCAGAACTAGATGAAGCAGAACTAGATGAAGCAGAACCACTTGTATCTTTAGTTGTATCTTTTGAAGTGTCTTTGGATGTATCTTTTGATGCATCTTTAGACGTACTAGCATCTCCACTACTACTTGCGGCTTTCTTTGATGTTCCCAAATTAGAACCTTTTGCGCCAGCTTCATTCTTGCTCTTAGCTGCTTTTTCTTTCTCTTCTATAATCCGCGATAAATTGCCTTGGTCATAGATTTCATAGAAATACTCTTCAATCTTTTCTTCATTGGTATAAACATATACTGCCAAATTGGCGCTGCCACAGCTAAAGTTTCCATCTTCAATACGATTAATTATTGGCGCAGTTAAATCGATAGTAAAGATTATCTCGCTTTCTAAACGATGCCCGCCTTCCATTTCACATTTAATTGGCACATGATAAACACTTTCTTTCAATCCAGTCAAGACTGTACGATGCGTCTTTCCACCAGTTTCGCTAAACGGTTCATAAGTATCGTTTAATTTGTATTCGCAATTAGCGCTGCGCGAGGTATTGATTGAAATAGGTACATTAGGGGTGGTAGTAAAGTAAAGATCCGCGCTGGCCGGAGAGATATCTGTAATGTAACCTAATGAAGTAAAGTCAACTTTAAATTTAATTTCTTTAACATCGGACTGTTTTCCTGCTCCCGTCGCGCATTGCGTATTTAAGACATAATCTTTTTTGCCTGTCGGACTAAAGAAGCTGTGTAAGTCGAAAATATCTTCGTGTACTAAAGCCAATAAATTTTCGCTGTAGCCAGGAAATGAATATTCCATACCCAAGAAATCAGCGCTGCCTTTCCCTTCTGAATTATCACTGTATTTACAGACTGTTTTTCGGTCAGTATAATCAAATAAGTTTGTTTTAGTATCTTCTGTAACAAGGTCTGGATCGGCATAAGCCTTAGTAATCAATGGACTATAAGGGTCGTATTCTATATGTATTTTCTGTTCGGGACTGAGTTCTTCACCTAGACCTTTACATTTGACATAGATGGTAAATTCTCCGCCATTTTCCGGGTATGATTTAAAGACTAATTGTGGGAAGTTGCGCACATGGAATAAGCCGTCAGCTTCCGGTGTTAGTATTTGTGAATCTAAAACATCTAAATAATCAAATTCCGGTTTGAAATCAAAACGACATTCTGAGGTAGGCACTTTAGTGGCAAAGTCCCAATCGAATATCGGTTCGTCAAAGATTAACCACATTTCATCGAGATAATAAAAAGGGTCGGGATTAGTTGGCAAGATACCATAGCCCTCAATGTTAACGATTCCGCAGGTAGTAGAATAAACTTTATTGTTGGCCTTGTCGGTAGAATAATAACATATTTTCTGCGATGTAGTAATTTCTAGAGTGCCAGTGCCGCCATAGGGCTCATCATTAATATAGGGGTAGGGTGGACATTTTAATTCATCTTCTGGATCAGTCATACAGAAAAAAGTGCCTGCAGAAGGAAATCCCTCAGCCATTACTTCAAATTCTACTTTCGCCGATTTCAAGAAGCTCGTTTCCCAAAACCTTTCTGTAGGGATATATTCGCGTTCGTCTTCAGTCAAAATAATTTTAGTTTCCGGCGCAGTTATATCAATACTAAAATCAAAATAATCTTCAAAAGGCGCTTGATCAAAAGCTTTACAGACAACTTTGAATTCGTGAGCATAATCGCCTTGAGGCAAGGTTATGGGTTCAGTTATTTGGTGTTCTTTAGGAGAGTCGCCCACCCAGTCAAATTCTATTTCTTCCAAGCTGCCTTGACGCTGTAGGAAACATTTAGCATCTACCGTTGTTCCTAAAGCAAAAGTTACATCTTTACTAGATAATAACATTCCTTTAGTCGGAGCTCGTATTTCAATATTTTCTTCTAAATCAAAACTATATTTTTTAACTTCCAGCCGGCTATTTCCTGCCGCATCGGTGCAATTAACTTCCAAATCCGCCCAGCGGATATTTTTTAATTGGTGAAATGTCGCTTCCAAAACATCGCCTTTATTTTTCTGAATGGAATCTAGGGTGTCTAAAGTTATCTCGGCGCCCGGCTGACGCAAGCTAAAATTACAAGAAGCCAACTCGCTTACTTTTTCCAGCCACACTTTAACATCAACTTTTTCATCAGTAATTTGCACTCTATCTTTAATCTCAAAACTGGGCGCGACATTATCAACGTAAACCAAAGACTCGTGCGCAGATTCGCGGTTAAAATATTCATCTTCGGAATAGAAAAGTAGTTTGTAAATCTTGCCGTCAACTTCCTCTCTGATTTGATTTAAAGCCGTAACGTTGATGTCTTGCGGTAAAATATTTTTGGGATATTCTACTTCTTCAAAATTACAGCCCGCTTCCGGGGCATCGGCTGGAACCAAACAGTAACCTAATTTTTCGAGATTGTGTTTTTGAGTACTTTCTCCTAAAGATTCTCCATGGAAAGAAAGTATTGGTTTAGTAGTCGATAAAACAACAGGCACTGCCCCGATTAAAGTAGTAATCGGAGGAGTGATGTCTAGACGACAGGCGTTATTTTTAGATGGTTCAGTAATTAGGCTAAATGCATCACAGTCATTATCTTGATCTGCGTTGCTATCTTTAACACATTGACCCTCAAGCCAAGCGCATCGGCCCCAGTTGCAAGAATCTTTTGATTCACTAATTTTACCAAAGACATTAGTGATGGGCTGGCCTTTAGTACATTCCAATTCTGAAAGATAGGATTGACAGTCGGTTGCAACGGGTGATGTCGTAGGCAGATCTCCACAAGTCTCACATCTGCTTAAAGCTGGTTCAGAATCTTTAGTACTCAAGCATCGTCCTAAAGCGGAACAAACATCGGGAGTGCATAAATTATTTTCAAATAGAGGAGCAGAAAATAAATCGAACTTAGCGTTGTTTAATTTAGATGGTCCGCACATTTCACAGCGATCATTACGACTATAATTTGCTTCCACACAATAACCGCTGCCCGTTTCTTGGCTGATGGCGAAAGGAAAATCACCAAGATCCTCATCGCCCAAAACATTGTCGAAAATGTTACTATAATCTACTAAATTTATATCTTCGCTGGCTGTGCTAGCCGAATCCACCCAGCTGCATTTCTTGGTCAAACAGCTGTTTATCTTACAAGCTTTTTTACTTTGATAATCAAAACAACTTTGGATCTGCTTGCAGCTCTGACAATTATCGACGATAGTTTCCGTCGGACCGTAATAAGTGCCGCCGCTCTCTTTCTTGTTGAAAGGCATCACTTTAGCGCTGTCATAAACACAGAAATTTACAGGAATTACGGTTGTGTCTTCAGGTGGAGTTGTAATAAAACCATAACATTCATTCTCTTTGTAGAATAGACCTAAAGGATGTATTTCATTAGCACAAGCATCATCACTCTTGCAGGCGGTTGCACTTTCTCCATCAGGAGCGCAATAACTTTCTTCACAAATTTCTTGTGTTTCTAATGTGTTTTCAGCAGTACAAGAAGCACTAGTAGTGCTAGTAGTAGAACCAGATGCATCAGTCGAATAACCAGTACAAATTGTAGTTCCTTCCGGCAAACCAGCACAAAGCTCATTGCCGATAAAAACAGTTTTTTCCGTGCTATCAGAACGTAATGGAACAGAGTCAAAAGAATATAACACAGTTAGAGTATATTTGTAAGTCCTGCCCCAGTCTACGTCTGAATCGTATCGTGGACGAATTACTCCTTTACCTAAAGTTTCTGTAGAGGGTGAATCAACTGGCTCAGTCACTCCCGCCGTAGGCATCTCTTCTTTCTTTAATTCATAACCACTAACTTCCGGACAAGGGTCTGGCCAGCTTAAAATAACTTTAACTTGACCGCGGATAACTGCAGCAGAGATTACTGAACTCAATAATTTTTCGGCAGAACATTCTGCAGGAATTGCGACTAACAATAAATCTTTATTATCTGCCAGAAGATCAGCCGAACTGATTAAAAAAGATTCTTCCGCAGACTGATAATAATTGGCATAAGTTGCTTTTACTGTATGCAGAGCCTCGTCTGCTGGCACAGATAATTGATAACTGCCATCTTCCTGCGAAATTCCGGCGTATAAACCATCCAATAATATTTCTGCTCCCGGCACGGTTCTCCCGCTCAAAGTAACTTTTCCCGAAACTCCAGAAAATATCTTGCCTTCCAAAACAAAATTGATATCGGCCATATCTTCTTCTGATGGTAAAGTCACACTCAATTCTGCTGCGCCATATTCTGCATGACTGACAGAAATGGTATAAATGCCCGGAATTAAACTAGGTAAAGAATAAGTACCATCTGCTCCAGAATAAACCACCATGGGCGTCGGTCCGCGAACACGAATTTCTGCTAACTCTAAAGGTGTATCCACTCCTTCCTCCCTATAAGATACTTTTCCACTAATACTTCCCGGCAATCCTAGAGGCAGTAGAGTTATCTGTTTGATTAATTTCTCTTGATCAGATGGAAGTAAAGTAACCGCTAAAGAAACAGTTTTTGTTTCGTAACTCTCTCCGCCGTCGATAACTAAAGAATATGTTCCTGGAGATAAAGAGAAGTCAGAGACGCCATCAGAGTTAGTGAGAGAAGAAGGAGGGATTGGGTTTCCAGATAAATCATTAACCTCCAAACTAATACCTTCCAAAGGATCGCCCGCTTCATTTTTAACTATAAATTCGACGAGAACATTTTCTAAAGTAACTCCGCATTGGCTTTGACAGGCGCTAAGACCCATGCCGGAGATAAAATTATCGCCGTTGAATTCCAACTCTTTACTTTCAATCAAACCCTGGCAAGAAAAAATATTCGAAGTTATTTGACAAACTTTTCCAGAATCATCATCATAACTACAGCAGCCTGAAGTAGTACATTGGGCTTCGTCGCCCCTTGGCACTACAACTCCCCCTTTTAGAGTGCACGAACTACGCGGCATTTCATTACAGCCTTCATCAGCTAAACCACAAGTTACTAACTGACATTCTGGCAATCGATTACAACTTCCAGACCTAACTTCACAAACTGCACCACAGGCTTCTTTTAAAGCCCCACCCTCATCATCTTTACAATTCATTTCTACGTTAGTAGGATGCAAAATACAGGTTACTGCCAAAGAAAACGCGGGCAAAGTGACTAGGAATAGAAATACAATTAAGCTAAACACACCTCTTTTTTTACAGTTCATTTGCTAGAGGGAATAAAACTCACAGCGTTTATAAATGTTTGGAAGTTTAGCGAGGAAGAGAAAAAGATTAACTGATCTCAGTGTTTAATTTTAAAAAATAATAATAATTTGAAGCCAGAAACTAGTGATTACACGGCCTCATTTTATCTTTCTAATAAAGGCACGCATCGTTGTTGCTTTTACTATACTGCCTGCCCCCAATTTTGTTGGTACTTCTTTAAGATAAATTAGATACTTTTTATCCATCATCTCAACTTCTTGTTGACAAAGTAAATCGGGCATGATAAGTTTTTATCAAGAAACATTTATATACTTGTCGATTAAAAAAAGTTAAAATATTAATAATAAACCGCTAAAAATGAAAAGTTTTTCACCAAAATTAGATAAAATAAGTGAAAATATCATTTATCTCTTCTCATTAGATTCTCGTCAAACTGTTTCCGCTTTAGCTGAAGAATTAAAACTTAACAGAAAAATTGTAGAACACAGAGTAAATAAACTCTTTAGAGAGAGATGTGTCAAACCTATAACCATCACCAATGAAGCAGGTAGGATATGTTTTACCATGTTTATCAAACTAAGAATTATTGATGAGACCACTTTAGACAAAATTAAAAAGTTATCTGGCTTATTAAAACTAAAAGAGACTTTGGGATTATATGATTTGTCTATTCTTTTCAGTGTCTATGACCAAAAAGATATGGAAGAGACCATTTCCAAACTCAGTAATATTTTGCACAACAAAATATTAAGTTATGAAGTCGTGCCTCATACCTTTGAAGACACGCTAGGGTATAAGTCATTTTGTCATGATGCACAATATCTTCAAAAGTATGCCCTGCTTGAACCCAAAGCTATTATTCTTTCAGATAAAGAAGTTTTAGTGTTAGAACATTTAAAGAAAAACACATTGATTAGTTATGCTGAACTTTCTAAACAAACAGGAATTGTTTACTTAAAGTTAAAAGAAATCCAAGATAAATTAATTCAAAATGATTTAATACGTTTTTCTTTAGATCCAGATTATGACAAATTGGGTTTGAATTTTCATAATATCCTAATAAAAATGAAGTTAGGTAAGAAAGAGGCTTTTGAGCAGTATCTTAAAACGCATCCCCGTATTCATTGGGTAAAGTATTCCAAAGGTAGATGGGATTATGTTTTATCCGTTACAGCTAGAAGTATCAATGAATTTATTGATATCAGCAAACAAATACGAGCAGATAATAATAATTTAATATTAGATGAAACATCTTTGATAACTAAAGTTGAAGAAATGAGGAAATACTAATGAATATCGGAATTATAGGGGCCATGGATACAGAAATAGCCATGTATAAAGAACATCTTACCCAGATAAAGGAAGTTTATTACAAAACTTTAATATTTTATACTGGAAAATTACATGGGAAAGAGGTCGTAGTGGTAAAATCTGGAGTAGGAAAAGTGTTTGCGGCTATGATTTGCCAGTATTTAATTGATAGATTTAAAGTTGGAATGGTTTTATTTACTGGTGTAGGAGGTTCACTAAATCTAAAATTGGAGATTGGTGACGTGGTTGTTAGTTCAGATTCCGTACACCATGACTTTGATGCTACGGCTTTAGGCTTTCCTCGAGGTAAAGTATCTTATAGTAAATATCGTTTTTTTAAAGCTGATGAGAAATTAGTTAAATTAGCTTTACAAGCTAAACTAGCTAAGGGTAGAATTATTAAAGGAAGAATTCTTACAGGAGATCAATTCTTAACACATAAAGAAAAGAAAAAAAATAAATATTTAATTGAAGAATTACGGGGAGATTGTATTGAAATGGAAGGAGCAGCCATAGCCCAAGTATGTGTCATTAATGAAATACCTCATTTAATTGTACGCACTATTTCTGATAAAGCCGACGGTACTGCCGTAGAAGATTATAATAATTTTTTCCCTGTTGTGGCTAAGAATTCGTTTGAGATTGTAAATTGGGTAATAACAAATATTAAGGCAACCGGTAAAATTTACTCTGTTTTGTAGTTTTTATAAAGCCTTCCAGTGTATTGGAAACCTATTTAAAAGCCCATTGTTTCTTGGAATTTTAACAGATTCACTTCTTATTCATCTCTTCCAACCGTTCAAAAGCTGATCTTTCCGGTGCAACCGGTTTAGGCGGATGCCGTTTAGAAAGTTTGTCTAATTTATGGAAATAGTCGTCTTTCTTTTCTACTTTATCCGGCAGGAAACCTTGCTCGAGAAGAAATTCTTCTCTTTGCTGTTTTTTTATCTTGGCTTCATGTTCTTCTTTTAATTTTTCTAGTTTCTCCTGTTTTTGCGGTGTAGAAAAGAATGGCGAGAAGATTCTAAATGGATTCTTCTTTTCCGGTGTTTTCTTCTCCCAGAAAATCTGCCAGCGCGGATGATATTTTTTGATAAAATAATGACCTATGAAAATAACCGCAAAGATTACTGCTAAGATAATGATGGCAAATAAAAATGAATAGAAATTAGTTTTCTTTTGCAGTTCGATTGGAATGGTTTCATTCCTCTGCGCTTTTTGCGGCAGATAGATTAATTCTTCAGTAATTGGTTTATTTTCTTTACATTTGTTTTCGCAAGAAGCCTCGCTCAATTGCGGATTGAAGCGATAGCTTTCTACCTCATGATTTTTAGCTCCGATTTCGCAACGTAATTGATTATAAGTAGTTTGACAATAGTTTATATCACTGTAAGAAAACTGACAGCATCCCGGCTGGCACCATTGTTCTTTAGTAGACGGTCCTTTCGGACAATGTCCGGCATACTCTTCCGTACAGGATGTTTGACAAATGATACGTTGACACTCGGGGAGACTTGAACAATAATTACTGGAGTAATGTTCTGGTAGATTACATCCTAAATTATTAGAACATTCCCTGCTAGCTTGTTCCTGGCTTAAATCCAAACAGTAGAATGGGCTGTCTTTATAGACGAAACATTCGGCTGAGGCTAAAGGGAGGAGAATAAGGAGTACTAAGATTAAAGGAAGGAGTTGGGTCATGGTAAGGAACACGCTCCGTTAGCTTTACAAGTATAACTTTCATCAGTTCCATCAAAATCATGGTCGCATTTTTTTCCAGTATCTTCACCATTGGTAGCACAGCCACATTTGTATTTGATATAACCATTGACTAAATACTTGTTACTCGATAAATCTGTTGAGAAACTAACTCCATCTCCAATATTTTTCGCGACAATTTCGTTATTTCCATTATTAGGACACCAACCAGTTTCTCCACCACGGGGCGTTTCCCCGCAACCGTTTGTTCCCCCACACCAACCTCCAGCAACGCTCCCCGCAGTTTGAATCAAAGCAAATACCGGTTTGTCTTGACATTTAATGTTTATATCTGAAGAACAACCCATCTTACCAGGAAACCCACATTTGGGTGGAGTAATTATAGCCGGAGTTGGTGTTACTAATGCTCCACTACAAATATTTCCTCTATTATTTGCGCATGTTTTTTTAATTGTTTGAACATGATAGAGATTTGCAGCAGTACAAGTTTCTGCATTAAAACATTCTGTACCTAGTTTATAATCACCGTTATCATCGCAGCAAACATGGTCTGCTAAGAATGGATTTGTGGTTATATCTGCTTCCCATTTACCGGCTGGATTTTTTGTATAAAGGCCTGCAGTCATACTAAAACCAGTTAAATCTCCTGAGACAAAAATAAGATCGTCTGCTTCATCATCATTATACGGCACACAATCTTTAACTACAACATCCAACGTTTTAACCGTTGTGGGGGGAACACCCTCTGGTGTAAGAGGACAATTATTCAAAGTTAATTCTGCATTTAAAGAAGTTGTTGTATCTGAAATGATTTTTTCGTAAAGAGAACCTGAGGCGGCAGTAAATCCGGTTACAATATCATCGTAAGTATCTAATTCACAAGAGTCATCATCATTAGGAAAATTAAAACAACCGCTGCTTGGAAAATCAAATTCTTCTTCTCCTACACTAAACTTTTCCAAAACAACATCAGAATCATCTCCTCCACTTACCTTCACCACAAACGGATCCTCTTTAGAAATCCAATTTTGAAATGCCTCTTCCAGAACAAACGGATACTCTATCTCTAAAACTGCACTATTTGGATTAATTTCATTACTGACTTTAATTTTAATTTCCTGAGAATCTTCTAAACCGTAAGAATCTTTAGCAATAGCTGTTAAAGTGTAAATTTTAAATGTTTCCCCCGATTCAAAAGGTAAATCATTTACCTCATCTTTATTCAAAACTAATTTTTTAGCTTTTATTCTACCATCTATTTCTACAGTTCCATCACTATCATCCTCATTAAAGAAATGATTACCAAACGCACTCGTATCCCCACTAAAATAATACTTAACATCATCCTCTGTACTTACACCATCACTTATCAAATCATCATCTGGATCTTTAGCCTGTAAAACAATATCAATATCCCCATAACTATTTGTTCCTGCACCATCGTCAGCTGAATCCCCTTTAACTACTAAATAATTATATTCTTCAGACGGACAATCCACTCTGCTAATATAATCCAAAGCAGGCGGCCTATTCTGCCGTACATATTGAAACGTATAATCCGTAGCCGTATCTACAATATTTGGAGGAGGAGAAGTAAAGGTGTATAAAGTATCTCCATTAGGCAATAATCTCTCTTCGTCAGCAAACCCTCGCTCCAAATGCAAACCTAAACTATTGCATTCTTCTAATGGCAAATCTAAACTATCCCCGCCAACAGTAGTACTGCCACTCGCCCAAAAATCATTACTAAAAGAAAAATCTACATGCTGCCTATCTGCTCGTAAAGGAAATTCTAAAGCATAATCAACCAATTTCCTTAACTGCGTGGGATAGAAGAACTCAAAAATAGAAATGTGAAAAAAATCTTCCTCGCCTACTGTAAAACCTAAAGGATACGTCGCTTCAACGGCAATACCCTCTTGCTTTAAATCGATATCCAAAAGAAAATCACTTTCTTCAAATACTGCACCCGCTACGCGCTCATGTAAATAATCATTCAAACAAGTTTGCACTTTCACTTTCAAAGCGCTTTCTAAATCATCTTCGATATCTGATTCAGTAATAGCTGTTTCACCAAAGTAACCATCTTTCTGTGGATATTTACAATAAGATGGAGCAACTCCAGTATCAAAAGGATCACAAGGATAAGCTGCAGAATCATCGTAATTTGTCTTTCTCAAAGCGTAAGCTATCCTCTCGCCGCCAATAGTAACACCATTTACACCTTCAAGAAAAGCTACCCTTCCACCAGGCTGGTCGCTCCAAATACGTCCTTGCCTGCCGATGGTTACTAAAGCGTCCTGTAAATCATCATGCAGGCAATCCTCGACAAATAAACGTAAAGCTTCTTTACTAAATAATTTAGAATAAACGTCTTCCTCGCCTTGTTCGAGCTGTTTCTTCATGATTTGATTATCCACCTTGAGCATGAAAATAAAAACAAAAAAGATAACCATCCCTAAAATAATAAATATCGTCAGCTGTCCCTTTCTATCTAAACCTCTTTTTAACATCTGTGGGGATTAAACTGTTGAGGCTTATAAAATTTGTTCTTGGGTGTAATACTTTAGCGAAATGAAGCAACGTCGTCGTCAAGGCCAAAAAATGAGTTTTGTGTTACTATCCGCTGGGACAGAGCCGAAATATTATTATCATACTTTTAATTTACAGGGATAGACTATGAAATATTTCGGCAAAACTCATGGCCACAACGACGTTGCGGAACTTCAGAATAGTGAAGTATTACTCTTGGGTCGAAGGTAATAAAAAAACCGCATACCCAACACCAGCATTAGATTTTCACCGCAAAGTTTTTAAATTAGGCATTATTAATGTTTAATTAACCATGATAACCGCCATAAGTAAAGGATTACAAATAACCATTCCTGCGGACATAAGGGAAGAACTAGGTTTAGGCATAGGAAGTAAAGTAGATATCGAGTGTGAAAACGGCAAGATAATAATTAAACCTGTCGGAGAAGAACTGGAAGAGATATTTAAAAAAACTACTTATCTTAAACCAAAATTCAAACTGACCGCAAAACAAATGGATGAGCATAATGAGAAGATGTTCCGATGAAATTCTTAGACAGTAATATATTGGCCTATGCTTTCTACGAAAATGAATTCCAAGAGAATTCTCGAAACGTTATTCGCCAGGGAGGCTTTGTTGATACTTTATGCTTAATAGAAGCATTTAACATCATTGAAATGCAGACAAGCCGTGAAATTGCCGTCCAATCGATTCGAGGATTACTGCGCTCAAATTTAGTGATGATTGACGTTGGTATTAATGTTGTATTCGAAGCTTTAAAGAAATCGCCAAGATTTAAAAAATTAAAATTTTTAGATTTAATTCATTATACAGTTGCCCTTCTGAATAATTGTGAGTCCATAGTTAGTTATGATAGTGATTTTGATCAATTAGAGATTACTAGAACAGAAAATTAGTGTTTAATCCACCCACAACTTCCCGCTAAAAGTAAGATAAACCTATTTAATCTGTTTCCTCTGCTTCTTCTCATTTAAATTTAGATAATTTTCTTCAGACACAACCGGTTTGTCGGTTTCTTGCTCTAATTCTTTTCTGGCCTTGCCGGCAATGCCGCCGCCTTTACGGGCCACTTCTTTACTTTCTTCAAAATGTTGAGGATTTTCTTTTTTTCTCTTTTTTTAGTCCTTTCAGCTGTTTGTACTTTTTTACACTCAATCCAGACCAAGCACCAGTAATCTCATTTGTGAGTATAGCAAATTCAGAATTTTCTTTGATTCCCACCCTCTCCCATTCATCAGTTAACTCTTTTCTTATTTCAATAGTCTTTAAGCGTTGATTGATCCATTCTTTAGAATAGCCTTTCTTAAGATATGTCTGCATAGCCCGGTCAATGGCCAGTTCCGGGTCATGCATCTCATCAATTCGTTCGTTTCCGACTTTTGCCAGCCATAATTTAAATGGTTCAGCATTTTTAGAGGGCACAGATTGGACTAATCTTAATATTTGCTCAGTATCGCCGACATCTGTTAGATAATACTTGCCGTCTGAAGACTGCATTTTCAGTTGGTTACAATTTGTAACCGACTCATTTCCTTCTTCTTTAAGCCGGAATTTAAGAACTTTCCAATAGTTATGAGGATCGTCACTCACGGTAAGAACAGCAATTACGTCCACTACTGAAAAATACCATTTCTCTTTCTCATCATCCCACAAAGCTCTGACTTCTTTATCTTGGAA
>JACPCC010000090.1 GCA_016179995.1 Candidatus Woesearchaeota archaeon
TTTTATTTTTATTTTTCAAATTTTTTAATGCATTTTCTCCAAATTTATTTAATAAGTCATGCTTACTTGGTCCATTTTCATTGCCATAACGTGCCATTTAAAGAATATTATTAATAATAGTTTATATAATTTGTTAAAGATTGATTATTGTAGGATAATGAACTCTTAAATACAAAAACTTAAATAAAACTTAAATAATAATCCCAAAAACATAATCTTAATTACAAAACCACAGGTGCAAACATGAATCCACAAGAAAAATTTGAATTAATTAAACGTCGTACACAGGAAATTATAAGTGAAGAAGACCTGCAAAAGCTTCTGCATGATAAGAAACAGCCAGCAGTGTATTTAGGCTGGTCAATTACCGGAAGACCGCATATTGCTTATTATGTTCCTGTCTTGAAATTGGCTGATTTTCTTAAAGCCGGATTTAAAGTTAAACTGCTTCTGGCAGATATTCACGGTGCTTTAGACAATACACCATGGGATGTTTTAGAAAAACGCTACCAATATTACGCTGCTACAATCCCTTTAATGTTTAAATCGATTGGTGCAGATATCAGAAATTTTGAAATTGTTAAAGGCTCTAGTTTTCAGCTTAAACAAGAGTATTTTGTAGATTTATTGAAACTAGCTTCTTTTACAAGTATTCATGATGCAACGAAAGCTGCTTCTGAAGTAGTTAAATTAGGAGATAATCCAAAATTAGGTGGAATAATATATCCGCTCATGCAAGCACTAGATGAACAATATTTAGATGTTGACGTACAATATGGTGGTGTAGACCAACGAAAAATTTTGATGTATGCACGTGAATTCCTGCCTAAGTTAGGATACAACCCTAGAGTAGAAGTGGCTTTTTTGAAGAGTGTGATTATGGTCTTAAAGACTGATGAAAGTAAAAACTTTGTTGTTGAACGTCCGGAAAAATTTGGCGGCAATTTAACTTTTTCAACTTATGAAGAAGTAGAAGAAGCTTATGCTCAGAAAAAACTGCACCCCTTGGATTTGAAACAAGCCATAGCTAAAGAGATAAATATTTTACTAGAAACATTCCAAAAAGAGAAGGGTAGGTTAGAGAAGTTGGCGGAAGGGTATGTTTAGATAGAAGTTGGGTTAGAATTAGATAGACTAAATAATCCGATTATTACTTGATCGACAGAAGCAATCTTTATATACCTCTATACCTATTCTTAAAATATTATGGAAAGAGGAATCATTGCTATCATATTTGTACTTATATTGTCTGTTTTAGGTGAGATGGCAGCATATTTTCTTACAGATAAGGAAGGTTTTGTAATTATTATACTCACAACGGCTTTACTTTTGGCCATTACGGTCTTTATTTTAGTGCCATTGTGGTATGCTTTTGCTTCGCATCTTCGTTTAAACCGCAAGTTGAAAAAGTTTGTTAAATTAGTGAATGTGGAAACACTATTTACATTAAAAGAATTGTATTTAGAGATTTATACTCTTTATTTAAAGATATCAGAAAATAGAAAACATGAATTCTATCCGCATATAGTTGAAGCAAGGAACAAATTAGAAGAACACTTGCGGCACAATAAGAAAGTAGAAACCGTTCTTTCGCAAGCGGAAGAAAAAAGTATTAAAGAGTTGAAAAAACTCTACGATGAGGCTTATCAATTATTTCTTAAATTGCCGCAGAAGATGCAGAGTATGCATTATCCGGGATTGGTTCATCTGCGTCAAAAGTTAGAAGGCGGAAAGTAAAGTTAGAAAAATTCTAAATAATTTTGTTTCGTAACACTCCACCACAGAAAAGATTATAAAAGAGTTGAATTGTTTAGCGATTTAGCATAAAAATAAAGAGTTTAAAATAAGGAGTTTGACTCAAAATGGCCATTAAAGATTTGAAAGCCAATTCTGGCAATGTTGATATCGTAGCAGAAGTTGTTTCTAAAGAAGAACCTCGTTCTTTTGAAAAGTTTGGAAAAAAAGGACAAGTTTGCAACGCCCAATTAGCAGATGCAACAGGAAAAGTTAAAATGACTTTATGGAATGATGAGATTGATACTGTTAAAGTTGGAGATAAAATCCATCTGCAAAACGGCTGGTGTTCTGAGTTTAAAGGTGAGAAACAAGTTTCTGCTGGAAAATTTGGGAAAATAGAGATTATGCAAGGCGCAGGACAAGTATTGACCAATGATCCAGAAATGTTAGCTCAAGCTAGAGCCGGTTCAGATGATGACGGTGAAGAAAAAGAAGAAGACTTAAACGCCGATGATCTGGAAGAGTACGTCGATTAGAGAGTTTACGATTAGTTTATTTAATTATTGTTCTCATTTGGTTTTTATTGTGAATTATCTCAAACTTCCCAAAAGTCTTTAAATCCTTGTTCTTTTCTTACTCAAATATGGGATTACTTCCAAGTTTAAGACAAAAGAAACGTTACGTCGTATTTGAAATTATTGCAAAACAAAGCTTCACTTTTGTAGAAATTAAAGAAGAAGTAGAAAGAGCTTTGCTGCAATTCCTAGGCGATTTGGGTTGGTCTCAATCTTCACCCCAATTAGTTAAGGAAAAGTTTAATCCACAAACGCAGCGCTTTATCCTTAAAATCAATCACCGTTTTGTTGATGAAGCGAAAGTTGCTTTGGCTTTAAGCAAAAAGATTAAAAACACACCCATAATTATGCGCTCAATAGTGGTTTCAGGAACGCTTAAAAAGGCTAGTGTTGCCCTAACTACTGCTAAAAAAGAGGCAGTTAAAGAGAAAAAGTAGAAAGAGTAAAACAAACGAAAAAGAGAAGAAAAAAATAGTAAAATAAATTTCAAAATCAAAACGATGAGGTGTAGAAATGAATCCAAATAAACAGATGGTTGATAAGATGGGCTATGATAGGTCCATCACGATGTTTTCTCCAGATGGAAGATTACTGCAAGTAGAATATGCTAAAAAAACAGTTAAACAAGGTTCTACGGCACTGGCTATCGCTTGTAAAGATGGTGTGGTTTTTGTAGCCGATAAAAGAATTACTTCTAAATTGATGGTTCCCGAATCTATTGAAAAAATGTTTCGCGTAGATGATCATATAGGTGTTACAGCTTCAGGAATTATTTCGGATGCCCGTGTTTTAGTGGATCGCGCACAGCTAAGAGCACAACAGCATTCTGTTACTTTTGATACAGGAATAGATGTTATTTCTATCGTAAAAGAAGTGTGTGATTTGAAACAAGTTTGCACTCAGTCTGCAGGGTTACGGCCTTTTGGTGTTTCTTTGCTGGTCGGTGGGGTTGAAGATGATGGCACAGTAAAATTATTCCTTACCGAGCCTTATGGTTTGTACTTTCAGTATAAAGCTGTGGCTATTGGAGAAGGAGAGACAGAGGTCGAGCAATTCCTCTTAAAAAAATATAAAGCTAGCTTAACCGTGGAAGAAGGTTTAAAGATGGGCCTGCAAGCGATGAAAGACTATCTCAAAGAAAGTTTTGATGTTGAAAGAGTCGATGCTGCGTTTATAGATAATAAACATAAGAAATTTACTAAGCTTAGCGATGAAGAATTGAGAAAGCTAACAAAGTAAAAATTTAATTCTTATTTTTCTTTTTTACTCTTCTTTGTTACTTTTCTTTCTCAAGGAGGAACAGGCAACTACTCACCCAAAACTAGGTACAAAATTCTGTGCATTTTATTTTTGTGCCCTACCGCCACACATAATAAATTCTTATCAAAAAGGCTCTGTTTAAGCAAAAAACATAAATAAGACACTTTTCTCAACTTACCAATCCCAAACAATAACTTTTTAAATAATCGTGTAATTTAATGAAAAAGTGTGAGAGAAAAGGAGAGTTCCGCTGATTATAAATATATAACAAGAATATCTCACCATGATGCGGAATACAGATTAAAATGAGTCAACTATTAGTTAATGAAAGAGATGTAGTAATCCCAGGAGAAGCTCTGGCAGAAGGTTTAGATTATCTACCAGGGGAAAATGCCTATAGGGAAAATGATAAGATTTATTCTAAAGTTCTGGGCTTGGCCAATGTTGCAGGCAGAGTACTGAAAATCACTCCACTTAGCGGACCTTATGTCATAAAAGTGGATGATAAGATTATCGGCAAAGTTATAGATATTACTATGAGCGGCTGGAGAATCGATACCAATACTGCCTATTCAGCCATACTTAATGTTAAAGATGCTTCTTCTCGTTATATCAGAAAAGAAGAAGATTTGAGTAAAATAATTGCCATTGGTGATTATGTTGTTGTTAAAGTTGTCAATGTCACTTCTCAAAATTTGATAGACGTTTCCATGCGTGAACCGGGATTGTATAAAATAACTGGTGGCAGAATTGTTAATATTAACAGTCAAAAAGTACCTAGAGTTATTGGGAAACAAGGCAGCATGGTAACTTTAATTAAAGATAAAACCGGCTGCGAAATTACTGTAGGCCAGAATGGGTTAGTCTGGATTAAAGGTACACCAGAAGGCGAGTTCAAAGCTGAACAAGCGGTCAAATTAGTAGAAGAAAAAGAGGTAATATACCTGCGTTGTTTAGCCTGTGGAGCTAAAAAGCCGGTAAAGAGGGTCATCTGAGGTGAATACGATGAAATTTATAGTGTCTCAGAAAAACATGCCTCCGGGAATTCTAATTACGATAAC
>JACPCC010000091.1 GCA_016179995.1 Candidatus Woesearchaeota archaeon
ACAAAAATCATCTCCCTCCCGGAATCAGCGCTGGGAAAATCCACTATACGCGATAACTTTTCCCCAGATTTCTTCAGGACAAACTATTGGTTCTGGACAAGCATCTGCTGTTCCATTTACTAAAGTAGAATCTAAATCTTCTGCATCGGCAGGAGCGTCGACAGGTATTACCTGGGCTGGCTGTTCCAATAAAGATCTAGTTTGTTCTAATTCATTTTTACATTCCAAAGCTTGTTTAACTGCAGTGCCATAAGTAGCGATTCCTAATTCTGCGCCGTTGGATAGAGGTTCTGTTTCACAGTCGACGGCTATGTATTCTGGACAATCAGAAACGCTGGTTTGAGTATTGGCAGATTGTGCTTGACCTAATGTTTGTTCTAAACTTTTGTTTAATTTTTTCAAATCTGTTTTATCTTGCTCCAAACCTACAATTACTGAATTTAACTTTTGAGCAGACCCTATCAATAATTCATTTTCTTTTTGCAAAGCAAGATAAGGCTGAGTAGTTTTTACGTCAATTACTGGACAGGTTGTTTGTGATAAAGTAGGAGTTGATGGACAAACAGGAACTGGGAGACAAGCAGTATCTACACAAGGTGCAGTTACATAATTAGTTGCAGCTAATTCAGAATTTGGAGTTTGATTAGTTCCATTTGTAGACGCAGCAGTAGTTTGTTGATCGGAAGTGCAGGTTTTACCTAATTCAACTATCTCTGCTCTTACTTCCTCTAATTCTTTTTGAATTTTAGCCAATTCAGTTCCATCAGGGGTATTTGCTATATTAGCAGCACATCCATCCAATAATCTAGTCATAGAAACAATAGTCCTATTTCCTAAAGTTCTAAGAGTTGGTTCATTAAGTTCGTCTCCGGGAAGACTGGAATATCTTCCTAAAAGTTCGCGCACAGAGTCTGCATCTTCTTTCAAATCTTTGCAGCCATTATAACTTACTTTAGCTCCTTTTTGACTAGGTTGAATGGTTAAAGAAGATAATTGACGAAGATTTTTTGCTTCATGCCAATCAACTACAAGATCTTGTAAGGTGTTGCTTGGTTCTTTTTTGTCATGATTGCCTATTTCTAAATCTGAACGTAATTGGGCAGGTATTTCTGTTTGAGAATAAACTATATCTGATAACTTTTTGATTTCATCTTGTGAATGATAATTGCTGATAAGCGCGCCGCCGACAGTTCCGGCGACTAAACTCAAGAAAACTGGCCAAGCTCTAGAACGTTGCATTCTTGCTGGCGGCGGGGTTAGTGTTTCTGCAGGTGCAATAGGAGTATCAACAATCGGTTCTGTAGCTGGTGTTGAAGGTTCTACTGGCAGGACGCCGTCATCAAAAATAGGTTCAGGTTGGGGGGGTGTAGACATTTTATTATGAAAACCTCTAGTGTTTTATTTATGATTACTATTATTACTTTATTAGTTACAACACCCCAAAGCAACTCAAACACCACTCCAAAGTGGGCATTTCTATATAAATGTTTTGGAAAATATCTGTTAAAATTAATGTTTTGGGAAACTGGAGTTCAAGTGAAATTATTTAGAACGTTTAGATTTTTAATAGTTTTAATTCAATGTTTTTGGAAATGTTCTGATCAAAATAACTTGTCCCAAATTTTGCTTAACAATTGATCCCATACTTGATAAATTATTCCTAAAGCAAATACTGCAATAATAATATAACCTACAGTTTTTGGTGTTTGCAGAGAATATTCTGGTTTTCTATTCCATAATTTTTTCGCTTTCCAATACATTAAAACAATCAGTATCCCCTCAAGTCCTCCGGCGACAGCTCCACTGATGAGAATGACGGAGATAAAAGATTTCAATCCGAAAATGACTAGTAAGAGAGGAAGAATAAACGTTAAGAGTAAAGATTTTTTTCTGGTGAAATTAAAATCAAATTGATAAATCTCCGTCAGGGCAATACCTAAAGTTAGAAAAGAAGTGAACATGGTGCAGATGGCAATGATATTGGCTAATTTGTCCAGTAGGGGAGAAGAAAAGATACCCAGAGCTATTGTTGCAATCGGCTGTACTCCTTCTTGGATAAGTTCTTCAAAATTTTGTAATCCTACGATACCAATTACTAGAAAAGCAAAGAGAGTGTATAATATAATGGGCACAAGCGAACCGATGATAATGGCTTTTTTCATTAACTTTTTGTCATTTCCCAATTCTTCCTGCATTTCAGGAATGGCGGCTGCGCCTAAGTAAGCAAAAAGAATAGCCCCATAGGGATAAAATACATACGCAAGATTAGAGTTGGAAAAATAGTCATAATTTATTTTTTTAAATGTGAGTATTCCGACGATGATGACAATGAGAAACATCAAAGATGTCAGAATCATTTCGGCTCTTCCGGTGGCTTTTACTCCGCGATAAATTATGAAAAATCCGAACAGAAAAAATAAAATGCTGTAAAGTAAGGGGCTGCCCCAACTAATTATATTATATAGGGTTTCTCCTTCACCAATCAGGTAAGCGGTTAAAGCTCCATAAATTCCAAAGACCATGGAGAAAGTGATAAGACGTTTGCCCCATTTACCTAGATAACGTTCGGCATAACCAGTTAACTGGTGCTGTCCTTTAGTGCTTAAAACAATTTCACCGACAAAGAGATTGACAAAGAGCATAATTATTCCTAAAAATATCAGTAAGAAAAGACCATAAAAAAATCCTGCTTTGGCGATGACGTAAGGCAGGGCTAAGATTCCTGCGCCGATAATTGTGCCGATTAAAGTTGCGCTGGCCATCCAGAGCTTGTGCCTGGCAAAGAAACCATTGTACTCTTTAACTTCACCTTCTTTTTTGAACATCTATTGAAGTAGTTGATTTGCGTTTAAATAGTTTTCTACGAGTTAAAATTAAGAGAAAAATGTGGGGACGCCGGGATTTGAATTTCTGAACAATAAGCAACAACTTACTGTTGCCCAGATCCGAGGCTGACCACAACGATTTTTGTCTTTCAACAAATTTCTTTTCTGGAGGCCCCTATTCTACCAGATTATACTACGTCCCCACAATTAGTCTCAAATAACCGTTTTTTCTTAAAGTTTTCGTATTTGTTTAGCTTTCGGCGGTCGTTTGTTTGGTCCAGCTAAGACTGTGCAGTTGATAAATAGTTTTTTTGTTTTCTAGTTAAGCTGGAACTTAAAACCATTACTTACACAAAAGTAGTAAATTAACCGCAAGGTTTTTATAGTAGTATCTTTTTTGAGAGAAAAAGAATTAAAATAGTTATCTGTTTTGAGTAATGGAGGATTAAAATGGTATTAAATGATTTAATGAATAGTGCTCGTAATTATGGTCTAGCTGCTGGTTTAGGTTTAGCTAGTTTGGCTTCAGGTTGCGCAGCTACAAATACGCAAGCAATTGGCGGTGAGCAAGTTACTTATTCTGATCACTGGCAGTTAATGAATGCAGCAAAGAAAGTTTTAAAATTAGAACCTAATTTTCTTAAAACTCTAAACGTAAAGGATACTACTTATGTTATGGATCCAGGAACTCAAGTTATAATCTATCAATTAGCTGATCTTTGCGAAGGCAAGGGTGAAATTGCAGTAGAAATGAATTCTAATGGTACTGGTAAATTTTACACTTCTATGACTATGGACAATAGTTTTGACTCTAGTAATCCTCAAGCACAGAAAGTGGCTTTTTGGATTGACAGCGTTAATTGTGCTCAAGGTTGTACTCCGGGTGACCAGATTCTTAAAGGTCCACAGGAGACTGTAGCTTTTGTGAAAGATTTACTTATCAATCCAGCAAAATACAGTTCTTGCACACCAAAAGTTAGATTAGTTGAGTTATCAAACTAATTTTTTTAAATTATTTTTTTTAATCTTTGTTCTATTAATTTTTGTTCATTATTAATCATTTTTCTGAATTGATCTATTATTTTCTAGATTGTAACATTTTCTAGACCGTAAC
>JACPCC010000092.1 GCA_016179995.1 Candidatus Woesearchaeota archaeon
AAGAAGATATCAAAAAAGCTTTCAAGAAGTTAGCTTTAAAATATCACCCAGACAGGGCGCCGGAAGAAAAAAAGAAAGAATATGAGGAGCATTTTAAAGAACTAAATGAAGCAGCATCCATCCTAGCAGATGACAAGAAACGTCAGCAATATGACCAATATGGCAGCGCTGCTTTCTCTGGTGGAGGCGCTGGCGCAGGTGGTGCAGGATTTGAGGGCTATGATTTTTCCGATGTTATGTCCCATTTCCGTTCTGGTTCATTTGGCAACTTTGACGACATCTTCGACCAAGTATTTGGCGGCGGCGGCGGAAAAAGAACACGCGCCAGAAGAGGAAGCGATTTACTTTACGAAACAGAAATAAGTTTGGATGAAGTGTATCGCGGAGCTAAAAAAAACATTCAACTCAATAAATTAGAGCGCTGCCCGGATTGTAATGGCAGGGGCGCAAAGAAGTTTGAATCCTGCCACCATTGCCAAGGCTCAGGATTTATGAAAAGAACTCAAAGAACGGCTTTTGGCATATTCCAACAAAGTGTACCTTGTCCTTCTTGTAAAGGTCAAGGAGAATTACCGCAAGATTCCTGTTCAAAATGTGACGGCGAGGGCTTGATAAGAAAGAAAAAAGAATTAGAAATAAATATCCCTGCCGGTGTAGAAGAAGAGATGCGCCTGCGTGTATCTGGTGAGGGAGAAATAGGAGACCATAATGGTCCAGCCGGTGATTTATATGTTCAAATACAAATACAAGAGCATGACATATTCAAGAGGGATGAACAAGATTTACATTTAACCGTACCACTAACATTCGCCCAAGCGGCTTTAGGTGAAGATGTAGAAGTGCCAACATTAGACGGAACAGCTAAACTAAAAATACCAGCAGGAACACAATCAGAAACTATTTTTCGTATGCAAGGCAAAGGACTTCCTAGTATTAGAGGCGGACATCACGGCGACCAAATGGTTAAAGTACGTATAATTGTGCCTAAAAAATTAACTAAGAAACAAACTGAATTGATTAAACAATTGAACGAAGAAAAACCAGCGAAAGGCTTTTTTGGAAGAGTTTTTGGAAATTAAGTTGTCAAAGAGAACTAAAGAACGATTTCTTAAAGAACGATTTCTTAATAACATTTAGTATTATTAGAGAAAAAACTCCAGTAAATGCCAATTGAATTAAAGGACTAACTCCAACTCCAAATATAATGGGCATGGCAGCGGTATATGTCCACCTCCCTAGTCTTAAATTTATTAATTCAATAAAAATAGCAATAATGAGGCTTAAAAAAATAAGCAATGAATAGTCAGATATTCTTGGATTATTTATCCAGTTAAAATTTTTATTTTTAATAGAAATAGCAGTAAAAATGCCCAAAATAATCACCAGATCAACAAAAGAAGCAATAATTAAATGAGAATACTTGGGAATTCCAGACAAATCGACGTATAAAAAGTGGTGTGAAAACTCCCAAATTAGATTTAAAATTAGAATAAGTAATCCAAGAATTGAAAAACAGGTTTTATTTTTCATATTGATTAGAAAAGAAATTTAGTAGAAAGTTTTATTTTTAACAATTCTACCTTCTCTTCACTTCTCCCGTCGCTAAATTAACTATCTGCGAAGGCCGGCTTTCTTTCTCGCCTTCGAAAATAACAAAATCCACGGCGTTCTCAATTTCTTTATCTAGGTTGCTTAAGCTAGTCATAAAAGTCTGCCCGCTCTTATTAGCTGAAGTAGTTACTATCGGTAATCCTAATTCTGCTACGATTTGACTGAACCAATGATTAGGATAACGCACGCCTAAAGTTTCCTGCCCAACGTTAACGACAGAAGAAATTGCTTTTTTATTTTTCAAATGGAGAATCAGAGTATATGGCCCTGGCAATTTTTTCAACCATTCTTTAGCAATTTTATCAACAATGCAATTTTCTTCAATCCATTTTAAAGAGGGTGCCCAAATTGAAAACGGATTTTCAGCGCGATTTTTTAATAAACGAATCTTTTCTACAGCTTTTTGATCTAAAGCATTGCAACCGATACCGTAAATCGTATCTGTAGGATGGATAAATAAAGCACCGGCTTTGATTTTACGAATTATTTCTTTCTTACGCAAAGAAACTTCAGTTTGAGTGAGGATTTCCATTCTAATTAGAAAAATTAATAGTTAGTTTATATTTGTTGTTAAAGAAAAAAATAAAATAAACTTTAAAAAACTAAAAATAAAAAAAATCCTAGGGGTGGTAATCCTAGGCACAAAAAGGGGTTGGTGGCAGAACTTGAGCGTAATCTCCTTGTAAAGTGTTATCTTGGATATTACCCATATTAATACAATTCATATTAATACAATTTATATCATCAGCGTAATCATCTAAGTAAGTTTGTTTGTGAGATACTGGTTCATATAATTCTAATAAGCACAATATTCTTTGTTTAAATTTCATCTTAACCACGCTCCGCTAAACTGATACTCAAAACTTTCTTCCAAAGGAAAAGCTGCCTTTAGGGTTAACTCGTGCATCCGGTCATCAAATATTCTCTTAATGGTCTCATTCGAAAGATCTATCATGTTTAATCACCTCTTTTGATACTTAGGATGCGCACTTATTTATATAGTCTAGCCGAGGTTGTCTTGTGCGGGAGTGGCTTTTCTAAAATGGCTGAAAGCGAGAAATTTATAAGCAGAAAGACTTAATGGCACTGGACAAAGTAGTTGTCTAGTGGGTTTAAGATTACTAGAATTTACTGCTATAATTAATAATAATTAAGAACGATAAATTATCTTTTCAATACTATCTCCTTTTTCTACTTTACCCTCAATTAAAACTTTAGCATACCAACCTCTTCTTCCGATAAGAGTTCTCATAAAGTCTTTTATTTTCTCTTCACCAACATAAGAAAGAACACTTAAATTATTACAAGGCTGAGAAGGCTCGGTAATTTCTATTTTTACCTGGCCTATCTCATATATCTCACCAATTTTAAATGAAGAATAAGGTATTCCTATGGTCGTAAAGTTCTCACCTAAATGTCCAGGAGCAACCGGCCAGCCTTCTTTTCTTAAATCATTTAATGTTTCTACGGGCAGGAGCATTACAGCTTTGTCTAGGTTTCCCTTTTTCTTCTCCATCCTATATTTATTATAATCACCGCTAACACCTTCTGTTCTTAAAACTACAGAATCAACTGACATTTTTGGTATACCCCTCTCATCTGCGGTTAGTGGTTTTATGTTTATTTGATAAATTGAAGCAGTCATGATTGTCTAAAAAAAATAATGGTTTATATTGTTTGTGGGCTTTAAAAATAGATTTATCAAAATAGTAAAAAAGTTAGTAAAAACAGTTTCAATCACAACAGAGCAAGGTGTTATCGGAATATACTAAAGTTCCATGGATTTAGAACAATTATTGGAACTTTATATACAATAAAGACCCAGTCTTTATGTACCAAAAATAAATCGTTGTTTATTTTTCGGTATCTAAAATGCATCAATTAATGTTCTAATTATAATGTATTTTAGGGCTCTGTAGAAAGTCCCGTTCGAGGCAGATTTTTGCTGAGAAATTATAACAGAAATCTACTTCCTGAACCATCACAAATAGCTAAGCTCTCACTTTTCTTGACTTTATCTACAGAGCCGCATTTTAGTATAAGTTAATAGATCAAACCATCTCTAAATATGGAGCTTTTCTAATATCTCCTTTATATAGTATATCTCTTTGAGAAATACTAGCCCCCTTAAAACAAAATTCCAGAGTATAACTTACTATCTGTAGCTCATTTTTAGCTGTATCAACATCTAGCCAAAGATTTGCACTAATAGATATGTGATGATAGGGAGAGTTTGGACTCCAGATAATATGGGTGCCGCTTTTTTTAAAACCGTATTTTTTCAACAATTGGG
>JACPCC010000093.1 GCA_016179995.1 Candidatus Woesearchaeota archaeon
TTTGTTGTTAGTTGAGTTTGTTGTTAGTTGAGTTTGTTGTTAGTTGAGTTTGTTGTTAGTTGAGTTTGTTGTTAGTTGAGTTTGTTTTGATATTTTGATTATTTGTTTGTATTGTAGTTGTTTGTTTTTATTTTTGATAATCATACCACTATGCTGGCCACTTTAGCGACGGCAGGCCATCTTTCTGTAACTTCTTTAGCAATCGGACCTTTAAAGATTGTTCCTTTAGGGTTGCCTTTTTCATCTTTTAATACGACCGCTGCATTGTCTTCAAATTTAATTCTTGTACCGTCAGCGCGGCGGTATTCTTTTTTTTGCCTGACTATAACGGCAAAAACAACAGTTTTACGCATTTCTAATTTTCCTTTTTTTACAGAGGCAAGTACCATATCGCCGATACCGGCACGAGGTATTCTTCCACGTGTAGTTTTGGCGCCTTTTACGGAAAAGATACGCAGGACTTTAGCCCCAGAGTTATCACAGGCTTGAATGTAAGCTCCCGAAGGAAGTGATCGAGTTACTTTTCCTTTTAATGCTTTCATGCGCTTTCACCTTTAGTAGCGTGATGCTCTTTTGTACTGTGATGTTCTTTAGCAGTGTGATGTTCTTCTGGTTCATCTTTGGACTTTTTGCTTTTCATTTGCCGGGCTGTTTGTGCTGTTTCTTCCGCGACCATTTCTTTCTTGCCTTTTCCGACAATTCCCAAGATGATATGATGTTTAGTCTTGCTTAAAGGCCGAGTTTTAGCTACAACTACCGCTGCGCCAACTGGAACATCTAAACAAGCAGGATTGTGAACTCTTAATTTAGACTTTCGACTTTCGAAACGTTCATACTTAGGAAGGAAATGAGGATTGAACCAGGAAATTGTGGCTGAGTGGTTAACGTCTTTTCTGATAACAGTGCCTTTCAAGAGCTCTTTCTTGACGTTAATTTCACCGTGGAAAGGACATTTCTTGTCTTGACAAGTGTTTCCTGGCGCTTTGAATCCAAATATTTCTGTTTTCATTTGTATGCTCCGTTTAAATTTGATATTTGTTTGTTTTTGAGTCTTTGAATTTTATTTGTTTGATTTTTGTTTTGACTTTATTTATTTAATTTTTTGTCTTTCGTGTTTGTGAGTTTGATTATCCTTTTATCCGTTCTTCGGATCTTTTCTTGATGGTCGTTCCTTCGATAACTCGACCGCTTTTGAGGAGTTTGAAAGTTAATCCTTCTTTGAGCAGCCGCTTTTTCTCCGCTGCATTTTTATTTTTTTCTATGACGATACTGAACTTTGTTTCGTCTATGACTGTTCCGCGCAAACCATGCAGCGATTTGTTTTTAGCGCCGATGACTTCTATCTCTTCACCGATGAGCTCATGAGGATAGGCGCTTGGTTTCATTTGCTTGACTTTGAATTTACTTGACTTCAATTGTCCCTTCGGGAAATCCGAATTCCATAAGGACAACTTTCATCTTCAACTTGTGATCGCCTTGCAGTTCGATAGTCCCACTTTTGGACGTACCCCCGCAGGCAAACTTATTTTTTAATTTGCGAGTGACTTCTTCCAGGTTGCTTTCTTTGCCAATACCGGAAACGAGCGTATATTTTTTTCCGAACTTTCTTTTTTCTATTCGAACAGTTATCTTTTGCTGTTCACTGCCTGAAGTTCCAGCTACAGCTTGTGTTCTTAGTTTGAGCATTTCTTTTCTGCTTTCTAATAGCCGAGCTTCTAGCTCAGCTCGAGACAGATTTTGTAATTCTTTAAAGGCTTTCATTTTTTAGTTGAATGTTTTAGCTATTATTTTGAGGATTGTATTTTGATTGTTGTATTTTTATTGTTATAGTTGGATGGTTGTAGTGGGAGGGTTGTAGTTTTATAATATTTTTAGTTTAATTCTCGTCAGTATTTTCTGCAGCTGTGGCTTTTGTTGTTTCGACAGCTTCAGTAGTTTCAGCAACTTCAGCAGCTTCAGCAACAAGTTTTTCTGTTTTTTCTTCAACAACTTTCTTTTCTTTTTTCTTGGAGCTGCGTTTCTTTTTCTCAGTTTTGCCTTCAGCTTCTTTTTCAACAATTGTTTCTTTAGTAACAGTGGCTACTACTTCTTCTTTTCCGGCAGCTTCGACTTCAGCTAAATCCCTTATTTTTACGGAATCTGGCATGTCTAAACCAGGAGGCATGATGGCTACTTTGATACCGATAATTCCTGTTTTAAGCAAAGCGCGAGCTTGTGCACGGCGTACTTTTTCGGTAGATAATTCTCCGCATTTCTTTAAGTAACCTTGATAAAAACGCCAGCTTTTGGCCCTGGCACCGGGAATCTTACCGGAAATAACTAATTCTACGCCTAAAGCACCGGAGTTGATGACATTTTCCATAATTTTATGACCGACACTTTTGAAACGGTTGGAACCAAATTTTTCCAAGGAAACGGCTATTCTTTCTGCTACTAACTGAGCGTCGAGGAAAGCATCTTTTACTTCAGCAATTTCTATCTGTGGATTTTCTAAGCCAAACTTTTTCTTTAGATTTTTAGTCAAATCTCGAATGTTGGCGCCTTTTGAACCGACGATCATGCTTGGCCGGTTGGTGGAGATAATTATCTTTTCACCGAGAGGAATTTTCTTTAAGCGAATCCCAGAGATGCTGCTGCGCGGCAATTTTTCTTCGATGTATTTTCTAATATAATACTCCTTGGCTTTTTGCGCTACGAATTCACGTTCAATCATCTTTAATTTCTCCGTTATTTTATCTCAAACTGCCCTTCTTTTGCAGTTGTTCATAAAGGTTTTCCACTTGACCCACATCTTTATTATCTTTCATTTTTTGATTTAATTCAGCAGCTTTTTTTTGTGCCTGCTGTAATAAAGAGGAACTGTCAACTGCTGCAGTTTTAGCAGCCGAAGCGGGTTTATTATCGTGAAGAGGGGTTTTAGTTAAATGAATTTTTTCTTCTGGAACGGTATGAGTATGAAGATTGTGTGCAAATTATACTGAATCAGTAGATTTTAGCGATTCTGTGGATTTTAGTGTTTCGTTTGATTTTACGGTTTCAATTGGTTTTATTGTTTCGGTGTGTTTAGCTGTTTCAGTTTTTGTTCCAGTTGGTTTTGCTTCTGTTGGTTTTGCTTCAGCTGATTTTGTTTCGGCAGATTTTGTTTTTTTGATGTCTGCTTTTTCTTTTTTATCGGAAGATTTACCGGAGATTTCCCATACTTCTATTTCCAAATGTGTTCTTTTAGTAGCAGTTCTATGTCTGCCCCCGGTAAAAGGCACTGAGGCGCGATTAGCTATAATTTTAGTGATTTTTAAGTTATTAGTATCTAAACTTTTATTTTGAGCGTTAGCTTCTACTGATTTTATTAATTTTAAAACTTCACTGGCAGCTTTTTGCGGGAATCTTCCGGACATCATACCAGGCTTGTGACCGACGTTGTCATTAAATATTTTGTAAGGAACAGCTCTTTTCTCAGCTATAACTTCTTCCAGCAACTGTTTAGCCAAATCTGTTTTTTTGTAGCGTAAAAAATTGCTAATTTCTATACAATGTTTAGTTGAAACGGGTAAGTTTAAAGCACGAGCCATAGCTAAATGCGCCGGATTTCTTATCCGAATTTCAAATTTCTTCTTTGATTTTGTTTTGTTCATCTTAGTTATTGAAATGTTTTTTGAATTTTTTAGTTTTGGTCTTGAAGCGGTTTTGAAGTGTTAATTTAAATCTTCATTCAGGTTTATTTAGCCGAAACAGCCCGACTGGATTTTGTTGCACCTAAACCAGCAGATCCGTGGGTGACCATTTTTCTAGTAATGACGAATTCTCCTAAGTAATGCCCCAACATTTCTGAATTTATTTCAATGGGGAAGTATTCTTTTCCGTTGTAAATTTTGATAGTCTTGCCGAGCATAGAGGGAACAATAATAACATCTAAACTGCGTGTACGTATGTTCTTATGGTCGGTTTCTACTTTTTTCATCAGCCTTTTTTGCTGCGGAGTCATATCGCGCTGCAAGGTTCTTCTGGCTCTAGAGGGTACAAAGTTCAGGAATTCTTTGAAAGGAAGAGCTTTTATCTCTTCGTCTGTTTTTCCATACCATCGTACTATTTTAGCCATTTTTGATTATTCACCTATGTATGTTATTTGTTTAGTGTGTTTTTGATCGTTTATTTCCTTCTACCTGTTCTACTAGGAGCAATCTTACCAACTTTACGTCCAGGAGGTGCGCTTCTAGGAGACTGCGTAGGCCGCCCTTTGATATGGGAGCACTTTCCACCGAAAGGGTGATCGACTGCGTTCATAGAGATGCCACAAACTTTTGGATATAATTTATTTCTGGCACGCATTTTTTTGTAGTGCGTTCCGGCTTTAAGGAATGGTTTTTCTAATCTTCCACCACCAGCTAATACGCCGATACCGGCTCTGCAGGTTGGTGAAAATAATTTTTCTTTTCCGGAAGGAAGTAAGACACGAACATTGTTTTCGGCACGAGCAATTACTTTGGCAAATGTTCCGGATGAACGGACTAACTTGCCGCCATCGCCTGGATTAAGCTCAATATTGTGGATTAAAGTTCCTTCGACAATATCTTTAAGACGCAGGACATTGCCTTCTTTTAATTCAGTCCCACCAATAGTTAAGTTGTCTCCGACACAAACATTTTCTGGAGCGAAGGCTAATCCTTTGCTGTGATCGTTAAAAGCGAGTTCTAATAAAGGCGCAGTATGGCCGGCACAGTGCACGATGTCCAATACTTTCCCTACTCTTTCAGCACATAAAGAATTATCAGTAGGAGTGTTCAAGCTGGGATGTTTAACTTCTCCAAAGAAGCGGAAGCTAGGCGAACGGTAAGTAAAGCTGCCTTTTCCCCGACGTTGTTGAATTAAGTTTTTTCCCATGGAATACCTGTTTGTTTATGTTGATTGGTTGGTTTATGTTGATTGGTTGGTTTGTATTAGTTTGTTTCTATTGATTTGTTTGTTTGTATTAGTTTGTTTGTACTGATTAATTTGTTTAGTATTTAGATTATAGATTTATATTAATCCTAAATCTGCGCTTAAGTCCGAAGCTAAAGTGCTAGGGCTTAGTTTAACATGCGCTTTTTTATCTCCAGTTATGGAATTCTGAATATTAACATGAACTACTTTTACCTTGAAGAGGTTTTCTACAGCTTTCTTGACGTCTTGTTTGGTAGCTCGAACGTCGACGATAAAAACCAGTTTGTTCTCAAATTCTACTTGGCGCATGCATTTCTCAGTAGATAAAGGTCTTTTAATGACACTGTAAGGCTCTAAGCCACCGGTTTTAGCGTTTTTTTGTTCTGATATTTTTTGCTCTGAACTTTTCCGCCCTGCGCTTTTTTGTTCTGTTTTTTTTGCCATTTTGAAT
>JACPCC010000094.1 GCA_016179995.1 Candidatus Woesearchaeota archaeon
ATAATCTATAAAATTCATTTAGATTATTCAAACCAATTTCTTTAACCTCTAAAACACTTAAAGCCCTGTTGACAGCTTTGCGTTTTGAATGCTGTATATTTTTCCAAGTCTCTTCTTCGGAAGATAAAGACAAGATAAAACGTTTATAATGGTCTTTTTTTAGCATAATATTACTTAACAAATTATCAAACTTCTCATGACCACCTCTAATTTCAAGATAATCAAAATTATTACTATACTCTCTTTGTAGAAACTCCATTATGGGCTTCACACCACTCTCTTCCCCGGAAAAACCACCATACTCTAAATAGGCAGTAGAAATAATCTTACTGCCAAAAATATTACTTTTAACTTCCACGATAGGTAGAATAGTTAGGATATAACCCCCATTTATAGCCGCCAATATTCTATAAGAACAATCAAAAGCCTCTTCGATAAATTTTTTAAATGTTAAAGTGTGGTAAATGAAATGCTGATTATTTCTCAAAAACAGGTCAAACTTTTCATTTTCCTGCGTAATTTCTATTACTTCCATTTTAAGCACCTAGACCTATAAAAATTACTCCCAAAATAATAAAAGAAAGACCAACTATTTTGTATCCATCAATTTTTTCTTTAAGAAATATAACTGAAAGAAAAGAAATCCACACATAACTTAAAGCAGCTAATGGGTATAACAAAGATAGTTCTCCAAACTTTAAAGCAACCACAAAAATCATGGCCGATACGCTATAAAGAAAAACACCGCCCCACAAATGTCCGTTGGCTAAGGTTTTTCTCCAGTTTAAACTAAGATCACTCGAAGCTATTTTGAATAATAAAGCCCCTAGTGCACCAGAAAAAGTGGCGACAATAACCAGTAACATTCCTATAATTAGTGAATTAACCACTCTCGCTTCCCCCAATTAAGAAAATTCCGGCAATTATCAATATTAAAGCATTGATCTTGAAGTTGTTAATGACTTCTTTAAATACTACTGAAGAAATCACAGTCACCCATATAAAATTAAGCGAAACAATAGGGAATAGTAATGATAATGGCCCAAATTTCAAAGCCACAATTAAAAGAATAGCTCCTAACCCATATAATAAGAAACCAATAATCAAATTATAATTAGTGATTAAAGACCAAATGTTTAATTGAACTGTAGAAGAACTAAATTTAAAGAACAGCTGTCCTAGAGCCGTGAAAATAGTACAAGCGACCATTAACATAATTCCTATAGTTATTTTATTCATTTTTATTACTCTGCAGCACATCTAACAAAACTTCTTTTACAAAATTAATCTCTTTACTCGAACGATAAAGTGCAAAAGTTAAATGCTCTTGCTCTGCTTTCTTCGCTAACAAACAATTATCATCAAAGCAGCGAAACGTATTCATTACACCAAATTCAATCCCTCTTTTTAATAGTTCAGTTCTAATTTTATCTCTATTTTGATTTAATAATATCAGATACAAGCCCGAAGATTTAGTTTCTGGAGTTGTTGTAAATACATTTTGGCTACTTAATGCTTTATGTAACAATTCTTCATTATTTCTTCTGAGTTGTAATATTTTGTCATAACATTGCATTTGATTAAGAATTACTTTTTGCGCCAATCTGGGCAGAAAATAACCTAAAGTTTCCTGTTCTTTATTCAACTCATTTTTTAATAATTTTGAAGAAATAGGATAAATTAATTTATTAAAAAAGAATGGCGCAATTAGTACCTCTAAAACAGCCTTGCACGATTTTAACGTGGGAAATTTTGGTAATTTCTCTAAATTAAGCTCTTTCTTTGAAGCAATTAAACCGCCGCAGAAACTTATATTTTTACTAATACCAAAAGAATAAAATGCATAATCTCCAAAACTACCTGCTTGTTTATTATTACAATTTGCACCTAAAGCCTGTGCACAATCTTCAATCAATATAACTTTATTTTTTTGACACAATTGGCTTATTTTTTTCATGTCTGGCATAAAACCAAAATTATAACAAACTAGTAAAGCGTCAACTTTACCAATAATTTTACAAACTTCTTTTCCATCAGCAACAATACCAGAATCATAAAACCTTGGCAGGCAGCCTGCTCTTTTTACAGCATCTAAAACAACATGGCAAGTAAAAGCAGGAACGCCAATAGTTTTCACTCCAGAATTTAATAGTATTTGACGTAAAGCCTCTCTTCCTGAGCCAACCCAGTAGCGGTGTGGATGAGAAATATATTTAGTCAATACTACTTCTTCTCTCTCTTTCTGATTCTTGAAGAATAAGCTTCTAACTAAGTCTAAAGCTGTAGTACTAAGTCTTTGTTGGCTTAGAAGCATGGTTCTCTTTTTCACAAAGCTATTTAAATAAGTTATCGAAGAAAAAAACAGGTATTTGTTTAGCTCGGCGCGGTCAATAGGTTTTCCGAGCGTAACCATTCGTCAGATGGTTTGAGTTCCCCGCCAGACAAATCAAACCTATTGTTTTACATCGACTACACATTTATAGCGGGGCGAGGAAAACAGACCGCCGAATTGCGAAACAAATACAAACACAAATACAAAAACACTAAAAAGAGCTAATTTTAACAATCTAAAGAAAAATTCAGGTAAATCATGAAAATTTGCTATATTAATCCGACTAACAACATTCGTAGACCTATCGCTGAACTAGCTAATATTTTCGCAAATGACACTAATGAAAGTAACCAAATATCGATTATGTTCCCTCAGAGCAATAATTGCCCAACTAAAAATTGGGTTGCTAATGAGTCGATCAATAATACAAACATAAATAAAATTCCCGTTAATTCTCGATACTTTGCTCCTCTTCGCTACAATTTTCCTAAATTAATTCAGCTTTGGCGTGAAACAAAGAAAATCTATCAAGAAAATGATTATGTGCATATTTGGGAATATTATTATCCTCTCTCTGTAATTCCATTAATTTACGCCTCTTTTTCTAAAGAAAGAAGTCGAAGCTACCCGTGGTAAGTTTCTGGTAAATTGTTTGGACTAAACTCGAAGTTTTTCCAGCCATTTTCTATTTTCCCGAATATTGCTTTAAGTCTGGACTCTATGGAAGGCCATTTTTTGATTAGATCTTTTATATATTCTACATCTTTGTCTTTAGAGTGTTCGTGTTTGAGTCTCAAAGCTTTGAAATATAGATGATTTAACTCTTTGTATAAATTGTAGCAGTCTTTTAGATCGTCTTTTATCATCTCAAATTCGTACAAGATCTCTGGATCGCTTCCCTCGTGTGTGAATACCATAGATTCTAGAGTTTTGGAAATCTCATATAGCTTAGAAGCTACTTCGTTTCTTATATTTTGCAGAACAAGATGATCGTCCTTTATAGAAACCTCAAACATGGTTTCTAGCTCTTTCAGGGTAGGCAAACTGAATTTCTTCCTAAGCGCCTCAAACCTCTGCTCCATACAAATTAATAACTAAGGGGTTTATATATTATATGGCCAAAACAAAAGTTGTAGGCTTGGTAATAATATTGATAATGTTTTTATCTGTCTTAGCTTCTGGTGTGTTTTACCAAAATCCTCAGCAAGCCAAGAACCAGGATACATTGTCTATACCACAAGACGGTGTATTTGATAGAGAGCTGCAAAATTGGGAAAGGGATATATTGCTTTCAAATGGAATCTCTGTCTTTGAGTACTCTTATTCAGAGTGCAATCAAGACTGCGTGCAAAAAATAGCTGATCTCAGGTCATTTGTTTTGCTATCAGGTGCTGCTGTTTTATCTGTCTATCAGTCTGATGGCGATGTCATGCAATTTATAGGCAAAGAAAATGTTCCTTTAGAAAATACAAGTCAAAAATATTTAGAAGACGTTATATGCGAGAAGGGCCTGTCAAAC